>NZ_JBIMEV010000017.1:0-82219 GCF_051262595.1 Salipaludibacillus sp. CF4.18 | reverse complement strand
AGAAAAGGACACGACAAAGGATTTTTTGTCGTGTCCTTACTCGAATGAAATGCCCAGGCATTGCGTTCGGGTATTTGGTCAATACTCACTTAGATAACAAAGATTAAGATAATCGCCAAAATAATATTGGGAATTGTAATTAAAACAGTATCTGTTCCCATTTTTGTTTTTCGTCGACGATCCTTTTTAGCTTCACGCTCATTGGCACTACTTCTACCCCCGCCTATAAATGCCCCTAAAAATAGTCCTGAAAGCACAATTCCAATAATAGAAATTAAACAAGCGATGGCGAACACAGAGTCCCAACCACTTCCAGCCAGCAATCCGATTAGGATGGCTATACCTGCAACTACGATACCGAAGCCTAAATATTTAAGCACACGATCCCCTCCTAAGTTCTACATACGGCTCATAAAAGTGAAAGTTTCACATAATTTCGCCTCTAGCCTTCCCTATTTTACCCAAAGTGTCAAAGAGATGGCAAGTCTAAATCCAGCCTTTTTCACATTTTTCTGTGTGGACTCACTAAATTTTTCCATCAGTTCTAAACTAATCTTCCGAGAATAATAACTTTTTTGATGCAATTATTCTCCTCCTTAAAAATAATTTATATTTTTAAAAAGAAATTCGATAATACTAGTGAAAAATCCTCTATCCTATAAGTCTTAAAACGGCATTAATGGTTTGTATATGATAAAATAAAGCAATTATTCTTTCTAAAAGGAGATCACTACAGATGGATAAAAAACTAGATCATATCGGGATTGCAGTACGAAATATAGATGATAGTCTGATGTTTTATATAGGTGTTTTACAAGCGAAGTTAATCGATCGGTACAGGAGCGAAGCAACAGGCGTTGAAAGTGAAATCGCTATTTTAGAAATAGATCAGAGTAGGATTGAGCTCCTTGCACCGACGAATAACACAACTTCCCCAATTGCACGTTTTATTAAACAAAAGGGGAAAGGTGTTCATCATGTTGCTTATTATGTTGAAGATCTGGAGCTCGCTTTAAAAGAACTGGACGAAAAAGGGATACGGGTTATGGAAGAAACAAGAAGAATAAATAAACATGGCAGAAGATTAATTTATCTGAATCCAGCCGATACAGACGGAACGATTATTGAATACTGCGATTATCCAAAGAGTGAAAAATAACCGGAAAAGCAAGGAGTGTTTACTCTGGCAAAAGTAAAAGACATTTATAGTGATGACTTTATAAAGAGGCTTGCAAATGAATTACATAAAGCGACTCCCCTTTTTAACGCTGATAAATTTCTCTTGGCAATCTATTCTGATGACTGGAATAAGTTAGAATTTAAACAACGTGTCAGTCGGTTGTCTACAGCGATGTATCAGACTCTTCCAAATGAGTATGAAGAATCTCTTGCAGTTTTAAAAGGAATTTCACCAAAGTTTCAAGGACTTTCAGGCATTATTTTTCCTGATTATGTAGAGAAATTCGGTTTAAAAAACTGGAATGAATCGATTCAAGCTCTAGAATATTTTACGAAGTTCTCTACATCCGAATTCGCAATTCGTGCTTTTATCTTGTTAGAGCAGGACTCAATGCTGAGGAAAATGTTCCAGTGGTCTAACGATGTAAATGAACATGTGCGAAGATTAGCCAGTGAAGGTTGTAGACCTAGGCTTCCATGGGGACAATCTCTTCCATCGTTTAAAGAAGATCCGTCGCCTCTATTACCACTATTAATGAATTTAATTCGAGATGACTCGTTATATGTTAGGAAAAGCGTTGCCAATAATTTAAACGACATTTCAAAGACGCATCCTGAAGTTATAATCGACATCGTCAAACAAGAATATGGAAAAGATCCAAGAACGGATTGGATCTTACGACACGCTTCACGAACATTATTAAAACAAGGAAATAAAAAAGCACTTGCATTGTTCGGTTATGAAGCAAATGAATCGACACGCGTTACAAACCTGAATCTTGATAAAACAAAGCTATCAATTGGAGAAAGTCTTTCCTATTCCTTTCAAATCGTCGCTGAAAAAACGACAAAAATCAGAATTGAATATGCGATAGATTATATAAAAAAGAATCAAAAACGATCGAGGAAGATATTTAAAGTCTCGGAAATAGAGCTAAAAGAGGGGCAAATTAAAACATACTCACGCAACCAATCTTTTAAAAATATGACGACGAGAGTTCATTATCCCGGAGATCACACTATTTCAATTTTAATTAATGGAGAGGAAAAGATTAGTTGCAATTTCACTGTCACACCGACGCAATAACGGATCTGGTATTACTTTAGCTCTTCGCATGCCTAGATGGTTTTTTATTATACAGTTTAGCTTTAAAAGAAAGTTGACAGCTATCTTTACGCCACGCGTGTCAAGGGAAAACCACATCCTTTCGAGTAGCACCTACACGCACTACGTAGGTGCTACTCGGGTGTGGCTAAAAGATCACGCTGTATTTAATAAAAAACGGCTATACTGTTTTTCTAAAGTAATCAATTTGCTACAGGACTAAGTTTTACTGCACTTACTTTAAAACCGGGCATTTTACAGGTTGGGTCAAGTTTTTTTGAAACCAAGCGGTTCACATTTTGTGAATCAGCCCAATGGAATGGAACAAAAACAGTATCTTTTCGGATCGTGTCTGACACTTTACTTCGCACAACGATGTGCCCTCGTGCTGATTCTATTTTAACCAAGGTATTATCTTGTATATGATATTTCTCCGCTGTTGCTGGGTGTATTTCCATATATGATTCAAAATCATGTGCCGCCAGTGTTGAACTCTTTCTTGTTTGGACACCAGTTAAATAGTGAGCCATCACTCTTCCAGTTGTTAAATAGAGCGGGAAATCCACCGTCGGAGTGTCTTTAGGTATTTCAGGTTTATTTGGTACGACAATCATGTTTGCTTTTCCATCAGCATGAGAAAATTCTTTTTCGAACAATCTTTCCGTGCCAGGATGATCTTCATCCGGACAGGGCCATAAAATCCCCTCTTTTTCTCTAATTCGGTCATAAGTTATCCCTGAATAATCTGCTTTTCCACCTTTACTGGCAACTCGTAACTCATTGAAAATTTCTTCTGGAGAAGAAAATGAAAAATACTTTTCTTTTCCAAGTGCTGCCGCAAGTTCGCAAATAATTTGCCAATCATGCTTTGCTTCTCCTTGAACAGGAAAACTCGCTTCGCGCAAAGTAACTCTACCTTCTACGTTCGTCATTGTACCAGGTGTTTCTAAATACGAGGTGGCTGGTAAGATTAAATCTGCTAATCTAGCAGTCTCGGAAATAAACATATCTACAGCTACGAAGAAATCAAGCTTCTCTAGTGCTTTTTTTACAAACTCAGCGCTTGGATTAGAAACAACTGGATTTGAACACATCAAGAACATTCCTTTAATTTCCCCTTCATCTATTTTTTGAATCGTTTCAAAGGCAGAAACCCCTTTACGAGGCAAGTCTTTTTCGTTGATGCCCCATACGTCAGAGATATATTGTCGGTGTTCTTCATTCTCAATGGATCGATATCCAGGTAATTGATCTGCTTTTTGTCCATGCTCTCTTGCGCCTTGTCCATTTCCTTGTCCAGTTACTGCTCCAAATCCAGAATTTTTCTTGCCTATTTTCCCAGTAGCAAGCAGAATATTTAAAAAGTTTCGCACAGAGATCGATCCATCCGTCTGTTGCTCTACTCCTCTTGCAGTAAAAATCATCCCGGAATCTTCTCTGCCAAAAACAGTGCCTGCTTTGATGATTTGCTCAACCGGGACCCCTGTTTGTTCGGCAATCTCATTTAAATCTAATGTAGCTATATGTTCTTTAACTTCATCAAACCCATTAACACGTTCTTCTATAAAGCTTTCGTCGATCAAATTTTCATCTACAATCACTTTTAGAAGTCCATTAGCTAATGCGGAATCCATTCCTGGCTTTACTTTCAAATGTAAGTCTGCCATTTTTGTAGTTGACGTTTCGCGTGGATCAATTGCTATAATAAATGCTCCATTTTCTTTTGCCCGCTCAAAGTAAGGCATAATTGTTGGTTGGCACTCGGCAATGTTTGTTCCAGCAAGGACAATGCATCTTGTGTGAGGGATTTCACTGATTGTGTTAGTAAAACCACGATCAACCCCAAAAGTCTGTGCTGCTGCAGAAGCTGCTGCTGACATGCACAAGCGACCATTATAATCAATATATTTCGTCTCTAATCCTACTCGGGCAAATTTGCCAAGTAAATAGGCTTCTTCATTTGTAATGGTTGCACTACCATACACGGATAATGCGTTTTTCCCATGTTTAGTTTGAATGGCGGCAAATTTTTCGCTTATTAAAGCATATGCTTCGTCCCAAGAAATTGGTTGGAATTCACCATTTATCTTTCTTAATGGATGTTTAATACGGTCCGTGTGCACAGCATGTTGATGAGCATTTAAGCCTTTAATACATAAACGTCCTTCCGAGGTGGGATTATCTTTTCCTACCGTTTGGTACTTTTTCCTAGTGACCGTTGACTGTTCAATTAGCTGCATTTTACATTGCATACTGCAAAAGGGACATTGTGTATCGTACAATTTTTCTGTTTCTGCTTCCTTTTGTCTCGTTCTGAAATATCTTAATAACTTTTCAGTCAATGTCTCTCATCCTTTGTTTGCGTATTTGCCACGATAGGACAGGTTATTATATCTGAACAGACTTTTCTAATGCTTTTCTGTTTTGGTAGGCATCGTTGCCCAAGCTTTCAATGAGTTGCTCTCTCAAGTCTTTATCAAATAAAACTTCTCTTATATGCAATAGATTGACTCGACTAATCCAGTCCCAAGTTCGTTCAGCAAATTTTGCCGTCTCACGGTAATATTGGATAAACCCAATAATAATACCGATTACCTCTTCCTCTGAATCCGCGACACAAAGCAATTGTCCAGGAAGTGCATTTCGACCACTGCTTCCGCCAACATAAATTTCCCAGCCTCGATCAAATTGGATGACGCCGATATCTTTTGTTGTCGAACCTGCTCCATTGTGCATACAAGCTGAAACTCCCATTTTGATTCGATGTGGAGTTACGAGATAATCCGTTTTCTTTTCTAGTTCAACCGCTAATTGAAGTGCATGATGTTTTTCACAAGTACAGACGGTTTCACCAATACAGGTCTTGATATTTTGGACCGTATTTCCAAAAGTACTACTTAATTGTAAGTCTAGGTCACGCCATATATCTTTAAGATTGTCTTCTTTTACACCGAATAAATGAACTCTTTGTTCACTAGTTATCGCAACATTGGGAATCTCGTATTTCTCAACGACATTTGCAATTTTCCGTAATTCTGCTGCATTCGTAACACCGCCATAGCTTTGTGGTGTAAGTGAAAATGTTCCGTCTTTTTGCTTTGTTGCATTCATCCGTTGATTGATAAATAGTGATTCTTTATTTAACTCGTATTCTGGATAAATCATGCCAAGGTAATATTGCAAAGCAGGAACACATGTAGAACAACCTTCCTGTTTAGACCAGCCAAGTTCCTTCATCACATCATGAATGGAAGCTAGGTTTTTAACTTGCATCTCCGAAACTATCTCTTCGTCTGTAAGTGTTGTACAAGCGCACATTGGTTTTTTTTCGATCACTTCATCAAAATCTTCACTTTGGATGTACATCAGCAGGTCTGTCACTAATGGTTTACAGCCACCGCATGCACTCGAAGCTTTTGTACATTGTTTTACTTCTTCAACAGTAGTTAAACCTTGTGATTGACAGGCCTCAATAATTGTTCCTTTTGGAACAGCATTGCAATTACAGATCAATTCAGTTTGCTCCATTGATGCAACCTGAGACGTCTGGTCTGATGCGTGCAATATTAGCATTTTTTCTTCATCAGTGATGACTTTTTGTTTGCTAATGATATCCAGCAGTTTATTACCAGGCTGAGTATCGCCGAATAATACAGCACCTATTACTTTATCTTCCTTCAAAATTATTTTTTTATAATTTCCGCTTAATTCGTCATATTGAGAAATCGTTTTTGAATCTTCATCAGCATAAAATTGACCTACAGAAAAGACATCAATTCCAGCTATTTTTAATTGTGTCGATAAGGTAGAACCTTGATACCCGACAGACTCTATCCCACATATTTTCTCCGCAAGAATTCTTCCTTGCTCGTAAAGTGGTTTTACAAGTCCATAGACCATTTCCCGGTGTTCTACACATTCACCGACTGCATAAATATCTGTCACACTTGTTTCTAAATAGTCATTGACTAAAATGGCACGTTTCGTTTCTAAGCCACTATCTTTTGCCATTTGAACATTTGGTTTTACACCTACAGCCATAATTACAGCATCAGCTTCTATTACGGATCCGTCTTTAAATCGTAAGCCTTCTACATGCGTATCTCCAATTATTTCTTCGGTAGCTTTTTCTAAAAGGAAGTTCATTCCTTGTTTTTCTAACTCAAGTTGAAGCATTTTAGCAGCAGTTGGGTCTAATTGCCTTTCCATTAAACTATCGGCAATATGTACCACATCTACTTCCATACCTAAATTAAGTAACCCTCTTGCTGCTTCAAGACCTAAAAGACCACCGCCAATAACAGCTGCTTTTTTGCCTGTTTTTGAAACGTTTATAATTTTCTGACAATCCTCTATAGTCCTAAAGCTAATAACTCCCTCTTTATCCGATCCGGGAATGGGTAATACAAATGGGACAGAACCCGTTGCAAAAATGAGTTTATCGTAAGGAACTTCTCGATTTTGATCAGTAATAAGTGTTTTATTATCAGTATCCACTTTCAGTACGGTTTCGCCTTTATAAAGTACAATATCGTGTTCATCATACCAGGCACGATTTTTTAAAGTGATGTCCTCTACCTTTGTATTTCCTTGAAGTACAGTTGATAATAGAATTCGATTATAATTATCATGCGGTTCACTGCCAAACACGGAAATATCAAACATGTTAGGATTTTTCTTGAGGATTTCCTCAATACAGTTCATACCTGCCATACCATTTCCTATTAAGACTAGCTTTTGCTTTTCCATTTATGAAACCTCCAGATAAGAATCTAATCTCTTATTCCACTAATATCGTTCATGGTCATAAACCGATAATATTTGTATATAAGTGCTTATTTAATGATTATATCTTTTAATCTTAACGATTGTTCGTGATAAAATCTCCTACTATGTCAGATGAATTGACAAGGAAATCTGAGCACTTAAATCTAAAGCATTTTAGAGAATAAATGTGAAGCGCTTACAACCAAGGGGCGCGAAGAAACCTTAAGAATGCTGAACTTTTTCATAAAAAATCTAATAATAAGCATATGAAAAAAGCTTGAAAAAACTCCCTTTTCAAGCTTCTATATGTACTATTGAAATGGCTTATTAATTAGTTACTGAATATGAATGTCGTAAACAGCATTTTCCGTTTCTACTTTTAAATTTTTTTTATTACTCGAGGTGACTATTTTCCCGTTAAGCGGGATCTCATAAATGTTTTGAGGTAATTGTTCTTCTTCGGTTTCGGTTATTTGAACAATGCCGTTTCCGTGAAGTACTAATTCCTTGCTTGAAATGTAATCATCAAAGGTGTCCTCGTTTGACTCAATAGAAAAATGTTCAAGTTGAAATGTGACTCGATCTATATCAAAGAGTTCCTTTAATCCTGTAGATAATTCTCCTTTTTGAATAAGTACAGTTTCACCCGTATGCGATTCTAACCATGTTGATAATTCATTAATGTGCTTGTCCATTTTAAACCTCCATTCTTTCCTTATATAAATGGTACTTTTCCCAAATAAGTCCCTGTTCATTCTTTTAGTAAAAATAACGAAAAAGAATTTCGAGGGTAAGAAATTCTTTTCGGTAGAAATTTTATTACATTGAATATAAACAGATGCCTGAATTTACTGTCCTTTTTTATCAATCATGTTAGAGATTTTATTTATATTTATTGCGTTTGGATCCTCGGTTATAATTTTGACAAGTTGATCTTCTTTTTCCTTAGTTATAGATTTATTTGCAGTAGCAGCAACTTTTTGGACTATTTCTCTTACTGTCTTTTCGTCTTTAAAGTTTGCTCCCTGAATAGAATTAGCTAATTTAATAATATCTGTAATTTTTACACCTGATTTTTTCTGGATGTTTTTAAATATTTTATCGAAAGCCATAGTAAACACCTACTTTCTATTGTAGAAGTCAACAATTCAAGATTTGTTGCATCACCTGACAAATCAACATTGTTTGGAAGACTTACAATAAAAGTATGCATCTTAAATTTATTTGTTTGGGTTCATAACGATTTGAAGCTAAAAACTTTATGATTTTCAATATAATTTGAATCTAATATTAATAAAAAAAAGTGCTATTCCTTTTTTGAAGGAAAGCATCTCTTTAAAATAAATACTCGATTAATAAAGTCGATTTTACGATTTATGTAGTTACTCACCTTATAATTAGTAATTCGGTCAATTAGTGTTGTTGCATCATTTTCCATGACGACCATTTTTCTATACTTTACCTTTACAAACCCCTGACTAACCATGTGATCGAACAATGCAGCGATCGGTGTATAGTAGTCATTAATATTGAGTAGTGCACAAGGTTTATGATGATACCCGAGCTGAGCCCAAATTTGGCAAACAACCGTATCAAATGATAGCGGTTGTTTGCTGTTAGTTAACAAACCTTGTAATCAATATTCAACTCCACACCAATCAATCAGTGTTAAAACAATGATTTCAGCTGCTTCAAATACGCGATCTAGCTCAATATATTCATTTGGAAAATGAGCTTGGTCAGTTACGCCTGGTCCAAAAACAATCGATGGTATATTCCCGACCTGAGTCAATAATCCTCCATCTGTACCCCATGGGGAGGCTTCAATTATAGCTTCCTCATTTAAAACAAAACGATAATTTTCGGACAATAAACTAAGCAATTCGTGATCGCTGTCAATTGAACCTGGAAGCCACCTGCCACCATACCACTCAATACTAGCAGGATGAACATTAAACCACGGTTCAACTTCACCTAACCCTTCAATCCATGTTTCTATCTCCAACCGAGCATCTTCCATCTGTTCATCGGGGGAAACGCCCATTCTCCCTTCTAGGATGACAAAGTCAGGAACGGACGATGGCCACTCTCCCCCTTCGATTTTTCCAATATTGATTGGTATCGGAATGGGGATTTTCGCATATAAAGGATCAGTAATTCGTTTATTTCGTTGATCCTCAAGTTCTTTAATATGCTTAATAACGATCAAACTTTTATCGATTGCACTAACCCCTTCATATCGCGTACCACCGTGTGCAGATCGTCCCTTCACATGAATCCGAAACCACATTGATCCTTGCTGCTTAGGAAAAATTTTCATGTTGGTTGGTTCAGGAATGAGAGCTGCATCTGCTTGATATCCCCTAAGAATGGCTGCTAATGTTCCAGATCCGCCACTCTCCTCCTCAATCACACTTTCGAATATGACATCCCCTTTTAGCCTAATATTTAAGGTTTGAAGTGTTTTCAGTGCTACTAGCATAGAAACATTTCCACCCTTCATATCAGTTACCCCTCGACCGTACATCTTTCCATTCTTTACGATTCCGCTAAATGGATCTTCCTCCCATTGATTCCTGTCTCCTGCCGGTACAACGTCTATATGTCCATTTAATATGATTGAACGCCCCCCACCCGTTCCTTTCAAAACCCCTACCACATTTGGACTTCCGCTAAAATCGTATCTAGAAGAAGCAAAATAAGGACTTGCTTGTAATTCTTCTCCATTAGGCTCCCATAGATCAACATCTAATCCCATATCAAAAAGTGTTTCCAATATAATTCGTTGTGCATCGGCTTCTTTTCCTTGTGTACTAGCTATTTGAACAAGTCGTTTAAGGAGGTGGATTCCGTCTTTTCGATTTGCTGTGATTGACTGATGAATGTTCTTTTGTAATATATTTGTTCTTTCCCCCATCGTTCATCCTCCCAATTTTTAATTAGGTGATTGTTGTTACATTATTAGAAAGAAGAAGTGAGGATGCCGTATTTTCAATAACATCATTTATTGTGTAAGGAGCCATCACCTCTTTTAATACTAACCCCCGTTCTGTCACATCAATAACTGCCATGTCTGTTATAATTAAGTTAACACAACGTTTAGCAGTGAGGGGCATCGTGCATTCCTTTAGTATTTTTGGTTTTCCATTTTTGTTTGTATGGTTCATTAAGACAATTACTATTTTTGCTTTTTTGGCAAGTTCCATTGCACCGCCAATCCCGGAGACTCTTTTTCCAGGAACAATCCAATTGGCCAAATCCCCCTGTTCACTTACCTCTAATCCACCTAAAATGGATATATCGAGATAACCCGATCGAATCATCCCAAAAGCAGTAGCACTGTCAAAAAAAGATCCACCCGGAACAATCGTTACCGGAAAACCAGCAGCATTACATAAGTTAGGGTCTTCTTCTCCTTTTTCGGGAGATTTACCCATTCCTAAAATGCCATTCTCAGCGTGAAACATCACATCGATACTTGGGGGCAAATGATTGGAAACAAGTGATGGGATACCTATTCCTAAATTGACGATCATGCTGTCTTTAATTTCTGCTGCAGCTCGTTTGGCCATTCGATTTCGGCTATCTATTCCCATGGCCATTTCCAATCAACTCCGTTGCTTTCAATGACCATATCAACGTAAATTCCTGGAGTTTCAATTTCCCCTGGATCTAGTTCACCTATTGATACAATTTCATTTACTTCTGCAATGGTAAATGTACCCGCCATGGCTACTAATGGATTCGTATTACGGGCACTTGTTTCATAAATAAGATTGCCATACGTATCTGCTTTGTTAGCATAAACAATAGCTATCTCTGCAGTTAATGGCGTTTCCAGTAAAAATTCTTTTCCATTAACAATCACTTTTTGTTTTCCTTCCTCAATCATACTATCAAGTCCTACGTCTGTTAGAATTCCACCAAGCCCTACTCCTCCTGCACGAATACGTTCTGCTAGTGTCCCTTGAGGGGAAAATTCAACTTCCATTTTACCCTCAACCATCAGACGACCTGCAACTGGATTGGAGCCAATATGAGAGACGATTACTTTTTTTGCTCTCCCTTGACTAACGATTTTTCCAATTCCGATCTCAGGAAAACCGGTATCATTGCCAATAAGAGTTAAATCCTTTACATCTTTTTCGATGATTCCATTAATTAAAGTGGGAGGACTACCGATTCCACCAAATCCTCCAAAAAGTAAAGTGCAACCATTGTCTATATGTGAAATGGCTTCTTCTAAAGTGGCAACTTTATTTAATGAGTTTGCTTTCATATGTTTTCCTCCAATCGAGCTTGAACATCACGCAGCGTCTCTTCAAAGAGAGTGACTAACAAATCGATTTCTTCTTTTGTTATAGTAAATGGTGGTGAGATGATGATTGCATCACCGTCTATTCCATCCTTTCCTGCAGAGGCTGGATAGAGAAGTAATCCTTTGTTTCTCGCTGTTTCAACGATTAGTTTTGTTAAGGTTTTTGCCTTGTTAAAGGGTATTTTTGTTTTCAAATCAGCAACAAACTCAATACCTATCATGAGTCCTTTTCCTCGGATATTACCTATTATGGGATAGTTATTTTTTAAGTTTGCTAGTTTTTGAAATAAAACAGTTCCAGATTCCTTAACTCTATCCACCAATTGATTTTTCTCAATATAGTCAATTACAGCTAAAGCAACTGCTGCTGATTGTGGGTTCGCACTATACGTATGACCACTCATGATTGATTTAGATCCGTCAACAATTGACATCATCACTTTTTCGTTTGCAAGTGCAGCAGCAATAGGGCTATATCCTGCACTCATTCCTTTTCCTAGGGCGATAATGTCTGCCTTCACGTTCCAATGATCAAGTCCAAACATTTTTCCAGTCCGTCCGATTCCTGTCATCACTTCATCAGCAATAAAAAGGATGTCATATCTATCACAAATTTCTTTGATTTGTTCATAGTATCCTTTCGGTGGAACAATCACTCCCCCAGCTGCTCCAATCATTGGTTCGGCAATAAAGGCTGCGACATGATCGACTCCAACACGCTGAATGGCTGTTTCCAGTTCGCTCGCACAAAAAAGCTGACAATCTGGGTACTCAAGATTAAATGGACAACGATAACAATAGGGAGCCGAGATCGATGGATAATTTTCCAATAGCGGGACAAATCGTTCACGCCTTTTTACATGACCTGACATTGATAGCGCCCCAATTGTTATCCCGTGATAACTAATCCAACGAGAAAGAATTTTATTTTTTTTGTCCTGGCCCCGTTCTTGCCAATACTGAATCGCGATTTTCAATGCGGTTTCAGTTGCTTCTGAACCACTGTTAACAAAAAATGACCAATAATCAGTTTCAGCATTAACAAGTTGATTTAATTTCTCTGCTAATTTCTCTGCTGGATCCGATGTAAATTGCGAACGATAGACAAAAGATAGTTTTTTTGATTGTTCATGCATGGCCTCAATAATTTCAGGAACTGTGTGGCCAAGACTCGCTGTTACAGCTCCTGATGAACCATCGAGATATTGTTTGCCACTATCGTCAAAAAGGTAAATACCTGAGCCACGAACTGCTTTTGGGTAGAAATCATCCATGTTTGGTTTAATTAATAAAGAACGTGTCATCATCGCGGTACCTCTTTCCTGTCGTAAAACATTCAGTTAAAACGAAAATAGTTTCTTTTCAACAGCTTTGGAAGACTCATTAGCTGGTCATAAGTGATGCTTTTTCCTATTTTTTCTGTATCGATTAACATCAGGTGATCTTCTAGTTCTTCAATAATATCTTCTGTTTGATATTCCATTCCGCAGGATAAACAATGAATTGCAGGTGTGTCTAAAATTTCGATAGCTCTTAATCCATCAGGAAGTTCCCAATAAACTGTACAAACAATTGATTTAGCTTCGTCCTTTTCACACCAGTTGCATCTCATATTTAGACCTCCTTCGAATCTTCACAGTTTGGAGTGTTACCTTGTTTTTTTAATTCCGCTTGATATTTCTTTTCTTTTAGTTGATCACGTTTTTCCCGTTTATCTTTTAACGTTTCATATCCTTCAATTTGTTGATAGTTTTTTCTACGGTCATATCGTTCCAATGAATTAGGAACAATTGTTTTTTGTTTATCTTGTAATAAAGATGAAATTCCTGTAATCGTGTGGTTTTCTTGGAAATTTTCATATATACCATTAAAATAGTCATCTGCTCGACCAGGAACGTAGTTTTCTGGCTCAGGGTAACTAGTGATCACACCTTCAAAATTTCGAAGAACTACTTTTTCTGAACTTTGAGAAATTAAATAGTTTGGCTGTAAAGTAATTTTGCCTCCCCCGCCTGGAGCATCGACAACAAATGAAGGTACACTATAACCAGATGTATGGCCCCGCAATCCCTCAATAATCTCTAAACCTTTAGAAACTGGTGCTCGAAAATGACTAATTCCTTCAGAGAGGTCACACTGATAAATATAATAAGGTCTTACTCTTATTTTTACTAAGTCGTAATTAAGCTTTTTCATAATGGGTAGGCTATCGTTTATTCCTGCTAAAATTACTGCCTGATTCCCTACTGGTACACCTGAATCAACAAGCATCTCACAGGCCTTTTTTGATTCTTCCGTGATTTCAATGGATGTGTTGAAATGTGTATTTAACCAAACAGGATGATACTTCTTTAAAATATTGCAAAGGTTTTCTGTAATACGTTGCGGGAACACGACAGGTGCTCTTGTACCAATTCGAATAATTTCAACATGGGGAATTTCTCTAAGGTTTTTGAGTATATATTCAAGAATGCTATCATTTATTAGTAGACCATCCCCTCCTGAGAGAAGAACATCTCGAACTTGTGGTGTTTGTCTGATATATTCAATGGCACCATCAAGTTGTTTCTTAGGGACCCCCATACCGATTTGCCCTGAAAACCGTCGACGTGTACAATAACGACAGTACATCGAACATTGGTTCGTCACAAGAAATAAAACACGATCAGGATAGCGATGAGTTAACCCTGTAACTGGTGAATCTTCATCTTCTTCAAGGGGGTCTTCTAAATCATATTTCGTTTTATAAATTTCACTATCAATAGGAACTGACTGCATTCTAATCGGACATCGTGGATCATCGGGATTCATAAGCGCTGCATAATATGGGGTAATGTTTAACGGAATTGTTTTAGTAGATATTTTAACTCCTTCTTCTTCTTCAGGAGTTAGATTAATCACTCTCTTTAGATCATTAAGAGTTCTAATCGTGTTTGTTAATTGCCAAATCCAGTCATTCCATTGTTCATCTGTTACATCCTTCCATATATCTATCTCTTTCCAGTGACGGTTTGGTTGATATAAATCCATTTTCATTAGGTTTCCTCCTAGTTAACAGCTTACCAATATACTTGCAATTGTTGTGCCAAAACGTAATGATACAAACAAGATAACCTACTTTATTACAATGACACTGAAAAAGTTCCTTTAACAGATTCAAGGAAGCAGCAATGGCTTCACCTTTGCTTTGCTTAAAGGCCACTTAAAAAGGAGAAGAATTACCTTTTTAAGTGGCCCCTATTATTACAGGATTTTTTTATTTTAATTTAAACTGTGGATGTACTCTCCTGTTGGTTAAAAACAAAAAAACTGCTCAATTATTGGCATTTTTTAATAAAATATATAGTTTTGCTTTCATGTGGTGCTGAATTTCTGGCAAAGTAATTAAAAAGTTGGCATCTCTATTTTGATAAATCCTTTACCCAGACATTCATATCTTCTAACGCATGATAAATGTAACAATTATTTGCCATTCTACCTCTGTATTCATATCCAAGTTGATAAAAAGCAGCATTCATGCCAAAAGACAGGGATCTTGCAATCGAAAATACACAAAAGATTTGTTCGTTTTTTAGATCATCCTCAAGCATAATAAGTAACTTTTTCATTAATCCATACTTTCGATGTTCAGGTGCAGTAGCACAATCCGTTAATTCTGCATGATTATATGTTTTGTTAACATCTGCTGAAGCAGCACTAACAATTTGTTTGTTACATTCGACTATATAAAAAATTGCACCTTCAATCATAACTTTTTTTACGTAATTTGGGTCATTCATCGGTGTCGGGTAAATTGGAAAAACTTGTTCATAAAGCATAGCGAGTGATTCAGCATCCCTAACAATTGCTTTTCGGTATTGGTAAATTTCAGGAATATCTTTGATTGCTATTTGATTCCGACCTGTATTCAAAATAGAAGTTAAAATTTGATCTTCTTTAATCCAATTATTATTCGTTCTCCTTTCAACTGATTTATATAAGGCCATTGCATAATTATCTGTTCCATTAAAAAAACCTTGAAAAATTGCTTCAAGTTCAAAACCGAATGAAAGCAATAATTTCCAATGTTCAGGCCTACAATGAAAAATCATTTTTGAAAGTGGATGTTCATTAAATAGATCTTGTATATCATTCACAATGCTCAGGACATTTCCACGATAATCAATGACTCGAAGGCGTTCATTAAAAAAATCTAAGGTCAACATTGCTGTATAGTTTGAAGTTGTTAGGATTTTTGTTTCAGAAGGTGTTTTCAACGAAATTCTCCCCTCAGTTTAATTTATATTTTTTCATTTTATATTGAAGTGTTTGTCTTGGTATATCTAAAAGTTTAGCCGCCTGGAGAATGTTGTTTGATTTTTTTAGTGCCATTTTGATCATATCGATCTCTGTTTTTTCTAAAGTAACTCTAAAAGAATCTAGAATTACCTGTTCATTTAGCTTTTCTGGTATTTCTTTTAAATAAGTTGGAATATGTTCCATCGTAATCGTATCGCCATCGGTCATATTCATTGCGTATTCGATCGTGTGTTCAAGTTCACGAACATTTCCTGGCCACTCATGGCTTTTTAGTTTCCTAAGAACATCCTTTTCTACACCAAGAACTAATTTATTAAATAGATAATTATATTTTTTTATAAAATTCTCAACTAACAATGTAATATCTTTTTTTCGTTTTCTTAATGGTGGAATTTCAATGAAAATTACATTTAAACGATAATATAAATCAGTACGCAATTGTTGACTCTCAATACAAGATAATGGGTGTTCATTCATTGCGACAATCATTCTAACATCCACTAAATAAGAGTCAGTTCCACCAACTCTGCGGATTACCCCATCTTCAAGGACCCGTAACAATTTCGTTTGAAAATCGAGAGACATTGAATTAATTTCGTCCAAAAACAGTGTGCCTTTATGAGCAAGTTCAAACAAACCAGCTCTATCTACAGAACCAGTAAAACTTCCTTTTTTGGTTCCAAATAATGTGCTTTCAAGCAATGAAGCTGGTAAGGAGGCACAGTTCTGCGCAATAAAGTAGTTTTTTTGACGTGGAGATGAATTATGGATGGATTGAATCAGTAACTCTTTACCTGTTCCAGTCTCTCCGTAAATCATGACTGGAGATGAGGTATAAGCAGCCCGTCTAGCTAGATTTTTCACATGTTCCATTTCTGGACAAGCCGAGATAATATCATCGAAGTTATATTTTGCTCCTGATATAGAAACTGGTTTTGCTTTTTGATTATTTACTTTTCCTTGAAGCTCAAGCAAAGATTGAGAAAGTCTTTTAACGGTTGTTAAATCTTTGGCGATTTCCACTGCCCCCACAATTTTGTTTCCAACTCTAATGGGCAACGTCGTATTGACTGTATCGATTAATTGTCCTTTATTATTTTTATAGGTTTGTGATTGTTGATAAATTGGTTTATCGTTTTCAATGACTTTTAATAGTGTACTAGATTGTCTATTTAAAGATGGAAATACATCAAGTAAGTGTCTACCAAGTACATCATTGATTTGCACACCATCATTTGACGCAGCTACTTGATTATAAAAAATAGTCATACCATTCACATTAATTACGTGAATGGCTTCATCAATACTTGCTAATATATCCTCTAACATTTGTTTTGTCTCAGAATTATTTAATTGCATTAAAATCACCTCGAATCTTTGTACATTTATATGGATAAAAGGCTAATCCTAAAACAAAATTTTAGTGGATTTATAAAGCTTTTTCTAAATCTTCTTTTAAAATGTATTTTAATTGCTTTTTAGGGAATTTATGTATGTTACTGGATATGAGGATTTAAATGACAAATGTATTTGAGTCGGTCAAATACTTTTTACAAATGAACCTGAGAATTCACTTCATGTAGGTGAAGTGATGAGTTGTTAAATGTATTTATTCCTGTCTCTAAAAACTATCATAATTTTTCTATACATAACACTGAATTAGTCCCAATTGTAAACTTGATTATTTCTAGCTTCACCGAACGTAACAAGAACGCAAATAAACACTAGCTGCCGAAAGGTATTTTTCAGATGCAAGTGTTTGCTTTATAGTTAGACTAATACCCAAATTACAGGGGCAATTACGTTTATTTAGTCTTGGCAATTTTCATTAGATTAAGTAAAAATCTTATAAATAATGAATGTTCCGGATTTAATTTAGATATGTTTGTATTAGGAGCTGACCTGTCGATAGCTTCTTTGATTTCCAGTTGGCTGTTAATTAACAAGCTATCTCGATCAGGCTTAACATAATAATAATTACCTTCTTCATCTTGCTCCCGAGCTTTCACATTATCTGCCAAATATAAAAGTAACCATTCTTTTACTTTTTGTTTTAGTACTTTATCAAGGACGGGAAACAGGATTTCTATACGCATTTCCATATTTCTAGTCATCATATCCGCGGAAGAACAATAAAGCCTTTCTTCTCCATTATGAAAAAAGTAAAAAATTCTACTATGTTCAAGGAACCTTCCAACGATACTTCTTACCTTAATATTTTCACTTACCCCCTCAATTCCGGGTCTTAAGCAACAAATCCCTCTAATAATCAGTTCAATTTTCACGCCTAAAATAGATGCCTCATAGAATTTTTTTATTAACACATCATCCGTTAATGAATTCATCTTTAAAATCATATGACCATTTTTATGCAGCTTGTGATGCATCATTTCCTGATCTATTAATCTAATAAATTCTTCACGAATATCAAATGGTGCAACTGACAAATGGTGATATTTTGGTTTTTCTGAATAACCACTAATATAATTAAAGAAATTAGTAGCATCCACACCAATCTTTTCATTTGTAGTAATTAATCCAATGTCAGTGTAAAGCTTTGCTGTAGCACCATTGTAATTTCCGGTGCCTAGATGAACAAATCTTTCTATACGTCCCTTTTTCTTTCTGACAACCATGGTAATCTTACTATGGGTTTTTAAGTGGGTCATTCCGTAAATAACATGACAGCCTTCTTTTTCTAGTTCTTTCGCCCAACTTACGTTGTTTTCTTCATCAAATCTTGCTTTTAATTCAACTAGGACAGTTACTTGCTTGCCATTGATAGCTGCTTGTTTTAACGATTTTATGATGGTGGAGTCTCTACTGACACGATATAGTGTCTGTTTTATTGCTAAAACACTAGGATCTGTCGCAGCTCTTGAGACAAAATCGTTAACCGGTTCAAAAGAATTATAAGGATGATGCAAAAGAATATCTTGGTTCAATGCAACGGTGAATATATCTTTTCCCCCAGCTAATTCAGGATTTAACAGGGGAGTCATAGGTTTATCCACTAAAGATTCGTAATGATTTTCGATCCATTTATAAAACGAAAATAAATAGGTTAAATCCAAAGGGCCATCTACGATATAAGTATCCCCTCTATGAATTTCTAATCTCTTCTGCAAATATAATAGAAGATTTTCATCATAATGAGGTCCTTGTATCTCTAAGCGAATTTCTGCTCCCCATTTACGTTTCTTTAATTCTTCCTCGATAACGCTGAGTAAGTCGGCAGCCCCATCTTCATGAATTGTTAAGTCTGCGTTTCTAGTAATGCGAAAAGGTGTCACACTTTTGATCTTATAACCACTGAACAACTTACGAATAAAAAATGAAATGAGATCCTCCAGTAGTATAAATATCTTATTTGTTGAAGAGGAAGGCACTTCGACTAAACGATCGATCACTCCCGGAACTTGTACGATTGCCATTTTGCCTTTAAATAATTTGAATTGTTCTTCATTAGAATCGTAATCGTCGTGATCGTCAATGATAATCGCCAGGTTTAAGCTCTTATTCAAAAATTGAGGAAAAGGTCGGTAATTATCGATGGCTCTGGGAGTTAGAACGGGAAAAATCTCTTCGTCAAAAAACTTTTCCATCTGAGTTTTTTGAGAGTCTGATAATTGATTAACGGAGGTGATGGCAATGTCTAGCTCATTTAGATAAGGGAGAAGATTTTCGTTATAAGTATAATACTGTTTTTCAACTAGTTCTTTCGTTTTTTGGCCAATGGATGATAGCTGTTGTTTTGGGGTTAATCCCGATTTATTGTCTGGTTTTTTGAAACCAACTTTTACTTGGTCTGTAAGTCCTGCAACGCGAACCATAAAAAATTCATCTAAGTTAGCACTGAAAATAGCTAAAAATTTAAATCTTTCTATTAATAGATTTCTCTCATCCATGGCTTCTTCCAGTACTCGTTGATTGAAAGCTAGCCAACTTATTTCCCTATTGTTAAAAAGTACTGGATCATTTAGTTTTCGGTTCTGATCCAATTGTAATGCCCCCCTATTAAATAAACACGATTTATTCCTTAATTCGATAATATATGACTTTGTTTTTATTTACAATTGATTAAATATTATATTTGTGTAAATTTTTTGTAAATTACACAAAATTAGTTTTATTAGTAGTTACATTTATAAATATGCCTCTGACTTGGAGATCATACATTAAGTAAACTCATTAAAATATAAATCAAAGAAAAGAAGCCATTTAAGAGGATTTCTTAAATAGCTTTTCTGTAATTAATCTTTATTAAATTAAGGATTCGTAGACCATAGTCCTGCTGATTTCACGAAAACACGAGGGTGAAGTTTTAGTTGGGAGATGATATATTCCGCCAAATCTTCGGGCTGCATAACTTTTTCAGGATTGCCATCAGTTAAGTTTTCTCTAATCGCAAGATCCGTAGCCACCGTACTAGGTGTGAGAGCAGACACGCGAATATTTTTCTTGCGAACTTCCATTGCGAGGGACTCAGTTAAACCGAGAAGCCCGAACTTAGAAGCACTGTAGGCACTCGTAACTGGTGCTCCTTTTTGACCGGCTGTTGAAGAAATGTTTATAATATCTCCGCCATTTTTTTCGATAAGCTGAGGAAGTACCGCTCGAGTCACATAGTAAACTCCCATTAAGTTAACATCAATGATATTTTTCCACTCTTCTGGAGTTAAATCTAGAAAACCACCAAACTTTGCAGTACCAGCATTGTTAATTAAAATATCAAAGGGACCTAGCTCGTCTGTCACATGATTTACAGCTGCCTCCACTTTTTCTAATGATGAAACATCAACTGTTGCATAGGCAACTTTAACACCGGTTTTTTTTATCTCCAAAGCTACGTTCTTCAAATCTTCCTCTGTTCGTGCAAACAGTCCAACATTTACACCTTCATTTGCTAGAGCAATTGCCGTTGCTTTACCAATCCCTTTACCTGCTCCGGTAATGAGTGCTGTTTTTCCTTTTAATGATTGGCTCATTTGATCGATCCCTCCAAGTTCCGATTCATTATCCTAAATGAAGGATAGTGTTTGTAGTATGATTATTAATCATACAAAAGGAAAATTTTTAAGTCAAAAAGACTGCCTGTTATAAAGACACTATATATATAAACACTAGTTGTTTTTATGCTTTCGAACAGAGGGATCGATTTCGCTCTGGGCGGACGCTTTCTGCGGGTTATTCAGTCGTTGATTTACCGCAAGAGACGCCGCATTCGCTACTTCGAGTTATTCGTTTAAAAAAAGAAAATCAAAGGGATTAGCTTACATTTACAATCCCTTTATATCAATTGAAATCATTTTATTGGTGAATGGATTGAAGATTAGGTTCGTTCGCACTAAAACTTGTTCCGAAGAAGGGGATAGTAAAGAAAATTCGTATATTTCCTTCACTTCATCCCGGAAGATCTCTTCGTTATCTATAGACTGATAGCTAACTATATTGAACCTTGGGTAGGCGGATTGAATGACATTTAACAGATAAGTAGCTCTTGACTCCTGGTTGGTATCGTTAGATGGAAGAATTTCGACAGGAATGATACCCTCCTCCACGTCAGCTCCTAATGCTTCAAAAGCTTTACGATGCAATGTAATATTCCCTTGACCAGATTCACCAATTTGATCGACTACTGTCACCGCTATTTCTTGTTCGGGTTCAGACAAATTTTTGACAATAAGTGTTTCCCCACACCTGTATGGTGTATTTGCCGCTACAGCAACTGTCATATATTGACTGTGTGACCATGGAATACCACACTTCGTTACTTCTCCCCCCTCAGTCCAAGTTGCTTCTCCTCTCACCGGCTGTTGACGATTAAATGAATAAAGGGAAGCAGTTGATGCTTCATAACTACTATTGTAATAGGATTGGTACATCATTTATTTCCTCCTTCGGCTAAGATAATCGATGCTGTGGTAAGTTATGCAATGATCAGGTTGGCCTGTGACATTGATTTATATTTAGGGAATCTAAATGAAAAAAAGAGCCGAATTTTTCGGCTCTTTTTCAGAATAAGACTATAAAATTATTCTAACACGGTGATCTGTAAACTTCGTCTCCCGAAATTTAACGCATCTTCTCGATTTGGCATGAACAGGTCAATTTTATTACCTTTAATTGCCCCACCTGTATCTCCTGCAATGGCTGTTCCATATCCTTCCACTTCAACTGTTGAGCCTAATGGGATAACACTTGGGTCGACTGCGATAACTTTTTTGCCTGGATTATTTCTTAAATCTATGCCTGTAGCAGTAGTTCCCGAACAACCATTACAATATGCTGTATAAGCAGTGGCTTCCACTGTCATTGTTCTACCGCCACTCTGATTGGAACGACTTGTTTCCGTTGATTCTTCAGTTTTAGAATTTGTATTTTCATTACTAGAAGGTTCCGGTGCTTTTTCTTCTTCGCTGGACGATTCCTCAGGTTCGGTATTTGTCTCTTGCTCGCTTGCTTCGTCACTAGTAGAAGATCCACTTGTGTCGGCGACAGCAATTTCAGTTGTTTCGGTTCCTTTTACGCTGGTTGGACTTGAATTTCCCGAGATATTAATGGCCTTGTGCAGTGCCCCATATGTTTTAGGGCCAGCTAAGCCGTCAACAACTAATCCTTCTGATTTTTGAAAGCCGGTTACAGCTTCATGAGTGACTGGACCAAACACACCATCTAGTTTAGCGTCATAATATCCGAGGCTGTTTAAGGAGTGCTGAAGAGCTAATACCGCTTTGCCCTCATCCCCCTTCTCCAGAATACTAAGTGCTCCAATGGTTTGAGTTCCAGCCATTCCATCTACATATATTCCTGCAGTTTCTTGAAAATCTATTACCGCTTCTTGTGTAGCGCTGTCATACAAGCCTTCTGATACACTATTACTTATGTATCCTCGCTCATTTAAAAGTTCCTGTAGCTCTGATACGTGCTCGTGGTTCTTTCCTTCTATTAAAAGCTGATCTCCAAACTCAGCTTCCTCGTTATCGTTAGCTTCACCAAATACCGGGCTCATAAAGAAAAAGGTTGCAAACACAAACAAAATAATACCTATGAAATGATTCCTTTTATATCCTGTTATTAAATTTCTCAATGTTGTTGCCTCCTTTTAATTTCTATCTACTATTACAGTATATTAAAAACTAGGAAAAGAGAAGCCCGAATGGAAGAGTTTAAGTAAACTGAAATATAACTGTAATCACTTTGATATATGGATTCATTCTTTCTTTTTTAATCGACTTTATTCTCTTTTTATCGTTCTTTTCACCTAAAAAATAATCACAATTTGTTTTTATAATATAGTAATATTTTTTTGTGGAATTAGGCATAAATCAATAATTGATAGAATAGACTAATAGTTTACCTCCTATAGTACAACCTATTGAAAGATATATTTATGACGTAATTCTCTTTAACGGGAAATATTTAAACTCCTAAAAATCACCCAAAAATACCTCTACTGGTAAATTAATGAATACTATTATCTAAAAGAAGCATTCTACTAGAGACAACTGGTGAATGGAGATGTGGTTAAATGGATTCAGTAATACTTTCCCGTATGTTATTCGGTACTTCAATGGCATTTCATATCATTTTTGCAACGTTAGGTGTTGGAGTAACGTTAATGATTTTGTTTGCAGAGCTCATGCATTGGTTTAAGAAAGACAGTGATTATGGACTTATGGCAAAAAGGTGGACAAAAGGATTCGCCATTCTTTTAGGAGTTGCAATACCTTCAGGGACAATTGTAGGGGTGATGCTTTCGTTGTTATGGCCCGGTTTTATGGAGATTGTCGGAAAAGTTATTGCTGTGCCATTTCAAATAGAGATTTTTGCTTTTTTCCTTGAAGCTGTATTTATGTCCATTTATGTATATGCTGCAGACCGCTTATCTCATATGATGAGGATAGTGAGTGTGACCTTTGTTGCTTTTGGTGCGTCTTCTTCTGCTTGGTTAATAAATATTGCCCATTCTTGGATGAATACACCTCGTGGGTTCGAAGTAACTGATGGTATTGTCACGGATGTGGATCCATGGGCAGCAGTATTAAATCCAAGTATGCCTTATACGTCTAAACATGTTTTAGCAACTGCCTATATGACAGGTGCATTTGTACTTGTCTCTATTGCTGCTTATCGGTTACTGCGCAAAACCAGCTCCAAGCAAGAACGTGCTTATCATAAAAAGGGGTTAATGTTAACACTGGTTATCGCTTTACTTGCAAGCATTTATACGGCATCAAATGGACATGCTACAGCTGGAATGTTGCATGAAGAAATGCCGTTAAAACTTGCTGCGGCGGAAGGTCTTTTTGAAACGCAGGCCAATGCCCCGTTAGCAATAATGGGGACACCGAATATTGAAGCTCAAACGGTTGTGGGCGGAATCGAAATTCCAGGGATGTTAAGTTGGCTTGCAACAGGGACAACCGACGGCGTTGTTCAAGGTTTGAATGACTTTCCACAAGATGAATGGCCCCCACTTTTCGTACATACGCTTTTTAACCTTATGGTAGGGATTGGCTTTACTCTGCTTGGGCTTGCGATTTTTGCATTAGCTTGGGCTATTATTTTCAGAAAAAAAGATTTGCCTGCTTGGTTATTGGTCCTATTAGTCACAACAGGTCCACTTTCCATGTTTGGAATTGAGATGGGTTGGATTTTCAGTTGTACTGGCAGACAGCCTTGGACCATATATGGAATTCAGCTAACAAGTGACGCCGCTACACAATCAGGAAATGTAGGAATGTTATTTTTCCTTTTCATTGGACTCTATATCATGCTACTTGTATTAACAGCTTTAGTTTTACGATTTTACTTTTCACGGAATCCGGTACAGCAAGATTTAACCGTAATGAATGGGTAGGTGTTTATTTAAATTATGACTGAAACGTATGTAGCAATTTCGATTATTTGGGCGTTCTTATTTATCTACGCAATAGCAGGCTCTATTGATTTTGGCGCAGGTTTTTGGGCGATGTATTATTCAAACAAAGAAACGCAGGCATCCATCCTTGCAAATCGGTACTTGTCTCCTTCATGGGAAGTTACAAATGTATTTCTCGTTTTATTTGTTATAGCCATTGTTGGTTTTTTCCCTGGTGCAGCTTACTATATGGGAACGTTAATGATTCTTCCGGTCAGTTTTGTCTTAATGTTATTAATCATTCGGAGTGCCTTTATGGTTTTTTCTTTTGCTGTGCAAAGATATACGAAACCACTTGTAGTTATTTCCGGTTTAACCGGGCTTTTAATCCCTGCACTAATGGTGGCAATATTACCAATTTCTATTGGTGGTTTCATCGGTGGTACTGGTGAGCAACAGTACATTTTATTTGATCAAGTCCTTTCAAGTCCGACTTTGTATACTCATGTAGGTTTCGGCTTGGCAACGGAGCTTTTTTTAGCAGCGCTGCTTTTAAGTGATTACGCTCGTGAATCCGGTTCTGAACAAACATACGCTGTATACCGAAGAAATGCGATAATATTAGGCCCCATTACGTTGTTTTTTGCAGTTACTGCCTTGTGGACATTAATCCCTGAGGCCCCGTGGATGGTTGATACAATGATTGATATTTGGTATTTATTCGCCTTGTCTTTAGTCGCTGCATCGATAGGTTATAGTGCGCTTTGGTGGCCATCAAAAAAAGCCAATCCTGGGCGACCCAGGATTGGTGTAGTGTTTATCATTTTGCAATTTGGCTTAGCTAGTTTTGCCTATGGACTTTCTCACATGCCTTATATTCTTTACCCAGATCTAACAATATTTGATGCTTTTACAGATCCGACCATGTTCAAATGGTTATTATATGGCTATGCAGGTGGATTTGCTGTATTAGTTCCAGCCTTCGTTGTCTTTTGGCGATTATTTATGAAGGATAAAAACTATTTACAGATAAAGCAAGACGATGAAAATAATTATTAGTTCCAATGGATTCCTGCGTTATTACGAGTTAATTTTAATGGGTACGCCTTTACGTGCAGATTCCAAGGAAGCGCAAGTAATTTGGTGGGTCAAGTATGCATCTGCGTAGTCGGAAAGAATGCGGGAAGTGTCGCCAGTTCTGACTGCATGCAGAAATGCTTCGGTTTCTTTTCTATAAGCGTTATCTTCTTGCCACTCTTCCTGTTTTAGACCAATGGCTTCTGTAATTTCAAGTTTATCTGGTTCCCAAGTGACTATTGATTTGTCTGTATAAAAACTCATGCCAACTTGAGACATTCCTGGTGGCAATATACACGTATTCGATAACGTGGCTACAACGCCACTTTTTAACTTTAAACTGACCGTACCTACATCAGCTACCGTCACGTTATCAAATTTTTTGTGATTCACAAGATTTCCGTAAGATGCATATACCTCTTCAATTTCTCCGGCTATGTAACGGAGTAAGTCAACAATGTGAGTCGTTTGTTCAATGAACAGTCCACCTGAACCCTCTTGTTTTCTCCACCAATGAACTTGTGGCATATCACCCATCCACTGACCAGAGACTATACCAATTTGCGAATCTGTTAAGCTTTCTTTTAATTTTTGAACTGAGCCTTTATAACGAAAATGATAACCGACTGAGGTGATCAAAGATGTTTCTTTAAGCTGATTTATAATTGAAAGAGGTGTCTCTCCCTCTGCTGCTAGTGGTTTTTCAATTAGAAAAGGAATTTTATGATCTATTAATTGCTGTTCAATTTCTCCATGTGCCATCGGAGGTACACAAACATAAACAGCATCTAGCTGTTCCGTTTTTAACATTTCGGTTAATAGACCGTATCCTTTTGCACCTTCGAAACTTGCAGCGATTTTATCTGCCTTTTCTTTACTGGATCCACAAAAAGAGGGAACGATTACATCTTTCATTTCAGATAAAATCGTTGCATGCATTTTGCTAAATGAGCCAGTGCCAACCATTCCAATACGTAATGTCATAGCAACCTCCCTAAAAGTTAATCATCATGTTTTGATATTTGTGTCATCTATATCCTATTCTAGGTTAAGGAGTAGAATCCTTTAATTTTAGCATACATGGCTGGTATTCCACCAGAATGAAGGAATAAAATGGTATCACTTGGATTAAAGAATCCTTTCCGGATAAGGTCAATCAATCCGGCCATTGCTTTTCCTGTGTAAACTGGATCGAGTAAAATAGCTTCGGTACTAGCTAAAAGCTTTACTGCCTCGACCATTTCTTTTGTGGGTAGGGCATAACCTGGCCCTACATACGAGTCAAAACAAGTGACTGCGTCACGTGGGATATTAATTTCCAAATTAATATTCTGAGATGTTTCTTGCACAAGATGATAAACTGCTTCTTCTTGGATTGTTTTTTTTCGGCTCACGTTCATGCCGAGTACTTTTGTTTTGTTATTTAAACCGCGGAAACCGGTAACTAAACCTGCATGCATTCCACCACTACCGCTGGCGCACACTATATAATCAAATGCAATCCCCAGGTCTTTCGATTGTTGCTCAATTTCTTCTGCACAAGACACGTAACCTGTTATTCCTGTAACATTAGAACCTCCAACAGGAATGACATATGGTTGTTTTCCTTCTTTCCTTTTTTCTGCCGCGACTTTCTGCATCACGGCTTCTATATCTGTCCCATTTGGCACAAGTTTGATGGAGTTTGCTCCTAACAGTTGATAAAGAAGATAATTTCCATTCGATTGTGTCATTGTTCAACTTCATTTTCTTCTAATATGAGAATACATGCGAGATTTTCTTTAATGCAAGCTGCTAAAGTGAGTCGACAATGGTTAGATTGGATCCCGCCAGCTGTAATGACTGTGTCTGCTTGTTTTGCCTGTGCATCTGCAATAAGAAATTCAAGTTTTCTCGTTTTATTGCCACCTTCTGTGAGACCAAGTAAGTCATCACGTTTAATATATACATTGGGACCTGCGAGTGCCTTGGAAAAACGAGGTGCTCGTTCAATGGGTGTTGGCGCTAGTGTATAACGATTTCGTGGAAACTGGTTAATATTCATTGGATCCTCCATTCCATTTTCAATCATCCTAAGATTCATTAGAAACTTCGTTTTCCTTATACGCATATTCCGGCAATTCTTTGGGAAGTAAACTTGTTACGAGAACACAGGCAACTGCTAGAATTACTAAGATAATAAAGACGGAGTGAAGCCCAGCACCTAAAAGCTCGGGAGCAACATCTGCACCGTCGTTTGTTTGACCTCCAATGTGCTGATTAAGTACAGTCCCTAACACAGTAATACCAAGTGTTTGGCCCAACGTTCGCAAAAATGCATTGGACGATGCGGCGGTTCCTCTGTTGTTCCAATCGACGGAAGATTGCACAATCACCGTAAAAACAGTCATGGATAAACCAAATCCTAACCCTACAAAAAACATAATTACAATTAAAACGACATTTGGCGTTGCAACTGAAATAAAGGTAAGAGAAAGTGAGCCTAATGCAATAAATATAACGCCAGCAAGTGCAAGTGGTTTTGTTCCTATTTTAACAATAAAGCGACTGCTAAAAAAAGCACCTAAAGGCCAGCCGATAGACATAGGTATCAATGTTAATCCTGAAGAAGTTGCTGCCAAAAGCAGAACTCCTTGCACCCATAAGGGTAAATAAGCAGTTAATCCAATTAAAATAGATCCGAGCAACAAACCACAGAGATTAGCAATTAATAAATGACGATTTTTAAAAAGATAGAAAGGTAGCATTGGTTCTTGAACCTTTAACTGAATAATAACAAAAGTTACTAAAAAAAGGAGCGCAATTCCAAACAAATAAAACATCGTAGGTTCACCCCACCCTATCTCGTTCCCACCAGAAAGTAATGCGTAAAGTAACGCTCCTGTCCCTATGATAAAGGTAATAGCTCCAAAATAATCAATGGTACGTTTTCTTTTATCAATCTTTTCTTCTAGATTTTTACCTATTAAATACATAGATACAAGAGCAAATGGGATGTTGATATAAAATATCCAATGCCAGGTGAAAAAATCTACAAAGAATCCCCCAACTAACGGTCCGAAAACCCCAGCGACTCCCCATATTGAACCAATAAGTGCTTGAGCTTTTGCACGCTGTTCATATTTAAAAACATCCCCAACAATTGTGAACGTCATCGGCAACAATGCCCCTGCCCCAACTCCTTGAAGCGCTCGGTAAATAATGAGTTGTTCCATCGATTGTGCAAGTCCACACAAAGCAGAACCTATTAAAAATAAAGATGCCCCAGTTATGAATATCCTTTTCCTGCCAAAAATATCAGCTAGTTTACCAAAAATCGGTGTCGTAACCGCATATGTTAAGAGATATATTGCAAATACCCAACTAATTAAATCAAACCCTCCAAGATCTTTCGCGATACTGGGCATTGCCGTACTAATTACAGTAACCTCAATGGCAGATAAAAAAGTCGCAATCAGCAGGGCAATCACAATTTTGCGTTGATAATGATCCATGTATGTACATCCCTTTCACAATTTAACCCCTTATTAATATTTCTTGATTCGAGTTTTTGTCAATCAAAATTAACTCATACTTCTATTGTATCTAATTATACGACTCGCTAACAAGAAGTACTTTTATTTAATAATCTTGCAGGTTGATCAGACTGCTAGAAAAAGGATGTATCAAAAGGGCAACAAGACCTTTTGACACATCCTCCTCTGATCTTAATAGTGTCCTTTATTTATTGCTATCCAGCTGAGCTGCTCTATCTTCTGCAGGGGTTGTTCCCTTTAAAAAGAACGCCATGATAAAACCTGCTAATGTAACGAAAGAGATGACCCAAAAAGTGATGTTTACGCCATGGATGAGATCACTTGATGTTGGACTATTCCCTATATTAAGAGCGGTCGTCGTCATAATCGTTACTAATATAGCTGTGCCGATAGACGCTCCTACTTGTCTCATCGTATTATTCATTGCTGTCCCATGAGGAATTAACCTTAAAGGCAATTGATTTAAACCAGCCGTTGTTACAGGCATCATAACCATCGACATTCCTGCCATTCGGATAGCAAATACAATCGTTAAATAAGTTAATGAAGTAGTCTCAGTTAAGTTAGTAAACATAAATGTAGTTATTGTCATTAGTCCCATTCCTGTAATCGCTAATTTTCTTGCTCCTATTTTATCAAAGATCCGACCAGTAATTGGAGACATTAATCCCATTAATAAGGCACCAGGGAAGATCATAATCCCTGATTCTAAAGCAGAGAAATTGGCCATGTTTTGCATGTATATCGGTAAAATGGTTTGTGCACCAACTAAACCAATGAATACGATGACACCAAGGATCGTTGTCAGTGTAAATGTATTATTTTGAAAGACTCGGAATTCAAGAATCGGTTGTTTAAGTTTGTATTGGCGCAGGATGAACAATGTAAGTGAAACAGCACCCAATAAAATCGAACCAATTACTGTAGCACTGAACCAACCTTGGTTTCCAGCACTACTAAATCCATACAACAATCCACCAAATCCAAGGGTTGATAGAGCTATGGAAGAAAAATCAACTTTAGGAAAAGTTCGTTTCGTTACATTTTTTAATAATAGGTAGGCAAGAAGAATATCAATGATTATAAATGGGAAAATGATATAAAACATCACTCTCCAATCATAATTTTGAACAATGTACCCTGCGAGAGTTGGACCTATAGCCGGTGCGAAGGATATAACTAATCCTACTAACCCCATTGCAGCTCCTCGTTTTTCAACAGGGAATATAGTTAAAAAGAGTGTCATCATTAACGGAAGAATTATTCCAGCCCCACTTGCTTGAACAATCCTGCCTGCAATCAGGACGCTAAACGTAGGGGACCAAGCACAAATGAGTGTACCGATACCAAAAAGTGCCATAGCAGTGATGAATAATTTACGTGTTGTAAAAGTTTCAATCAAAAAGGCCGTGATCGGTATCATTACCCCATTTACAAGCAAAAAGATGGTCGTCACCCATTGAGCTGTGTTCTCCGTAACCTGGAAGTCAGCCATTATATGAGGGACAGCTATAGCCATTAGGGTTTGATTTAAGATCGCTACAAAACCGCCAGCTAGCAGAACGATTACTATTAAATTTCGGTTATAACTCGGTACTTCTTCTGTATTTTCTTTCGTTTCCAAAACGACATCTCCATTCTGTAGATATTCAACTTACATTTAATTCATTTAAAATTATAGGAACAACTCATAATATACTACCACTAATTATGCAATATAATAAATATTAGGCTTCTCTACATCTTAAGAATTGCCGCTTGTTAACCATGAAAATCGGCAAATGTAAATAAAGCAAACAGCTATGATAATAAGCCGTTCGCTTGCGTAAAAAAAGCTAGTGTATACAGTTTCTGATATTTGGAAGGTCATTTCTGATTAGAATTTTCATGTTATAAGTAGTTTAGATACTCAAAAAATGACAGGAGTTTTTACCTTTGTTTTTTGCATGATACATTGCAGTGTCGGCTACTTTTAAAAGGGTTGATAAATTTAACTCATTGCTGTAAAATTTTACAATTCCAATACTAGCAGAAATATTTACGTTATAAGGGAGAGAATCCCAATCAGATAACGCGTTTTTAATAGATTTTCCTTTATCCTTAATGGAAGTAATCTCTAGTAAATTCGGAAAATAGATAACAAACTCGTCACCACCTATTCTAACTCCTATTCCATCTTCAGATAAATTTTCCGTAATACGCTCTGCTACCTTTTTCAAGACAATATCACCAACATCATGTCCATGATTATCATTGACTTGTTTGAAGCCATCTAGATCGAGAAGCATTAATGTACCCTTATTTATAAGATTATCAAAATTTTCATAAAGATAATTACGAGTATATAGTCCAGTCAAAGAATCAAAAGTCACCTGTTTTTCCAGTTCAATTACACTAGTGAATAATGCGGAAAATTTTTCAAGTATTTTAACATCTTCTTCTTTAAAATCACCCTTTATAGAATCCATGACACATAAGGCACCAAACATATCACCATTTTTATATAATATCGGAACACCTAGATAAGAATGAATATTTGAACTATATATGACAGATTTTTCTAAAGTTAAAGGATGACTGTGAGTGTCATTAATTAAAAGTGGTTCCCGACCACTAAAATAAATATTATGTCAAAAAGAATCAGCTATCGGAATCGACTGACCATCTTTAAAGAATCTTTCATCACTTGCTTTAACAATCGAAAGAGATTCTTCTGTTGTCCGAGATACAAAAATAGTTCCTTCTATAAGAAGATTAACTAACTCCACTAAATCATCTACTGCCTTAAAATCCATTTTTTACTTCCCCTTTTCAATAGGTCGTCTTTTATTTTAATATAATAAAGACAATACTAACATAAGCCCCTTAGAACGAAAGAGATATTCCAATGAAAGCAAAAGAGAAACGATAATTATTTGACTATCGTTTGCACAACATGTCATCACTTACTGCTCAATGTCTTCTTTGCAATTTCTAATTCTGCACGTCGTTGGACTATTTGTAGTCGGATTTGAAACCCAATTGCAGCAAAAGTTAAACCTAATGTAATTCCAACCCAGAGTCCGAAAGGTTCTAATCGTGTATATGCAGCTAAATAATAGCCTGCAGGTATACCGATAATCCAATAGGATGTAAATGCAATGATAAAAGGAATCTTCACATCTTTATATCCCCTTAATACACCTTGTAGAGAAGCTTGAGCAGCATCGGACAGTTGATAAATGATCGCAATAATAAAGAATTGACCAGCCATTAACACTACCTCTCTATCCTCGGTATAAATATAGGCAATTTGTTCTCTGAAAAAATAAAGAAAAACTGCCCCTACTGCGAGAAAACCAATTCCTCCTAATACACCAAGACGGCCGTATTGCTTAGCTGCTTCCAGTTTACCTCCTCCAACTGAAAAACCTACTACAATCGTTAAAGCCATTGAAATACTCAACGGAATCATAAAAATTAATGAGGTGAAACTTAGTGCTATTTGATGCGCTGCTATCGTAACGGTCGTAAACAGGATCCCCATTAACAAGGTAACGACAGAAAAAATACTTGCCTCAAAGAAAATGGAAAGCCCGATAGGAATTCCAATGGAAAGCTGTTCTTTCCAGGTAGTCCATGATGGCTTCATCCATTTTACAAATATTTTGTAATGTTTGATTGCTGAAACCTTAAACGTCATCCAAATACTAAACACCAAGATTATCCAATACGTAACTGCAGTGGCGTATCCAGCGCCGATCCCCCCTAGGGCAGGTAATCCAAAGTTACCAAATATAAATCCATAGTTCAGAAAAACATTAAAAGGTACCGCTAAAAGAATGATAATCATCGTTATTCGTGTAAACCCTTGTCCATCAAAGAAATTTCGTAATACACTAGCTAAAAACAGCGGAACAATTCCAAAGGATAAACCAATTAAATAATGAAATGAAATATGATTTACTGCCTCTGTTAAATTCATAATAGATAATATAGGTTCAAGCAAAAATATCCCACTAATGACTACGAGAAATGCAAGCACCATTGATAAATACAAACCTTGAGTCACCGTTTCTGATATTCTATCGCGGCGACCACTTCCAATCAGCTGAGCAACGATTGTTGTAACTGCTAATAATATGCCATTTATTCCTGTAAAAATAGGCATCCATAAGCTAGAACCAATGGCAACGCCTGCTAGGTCATCTGTTCCAACTCGACCGGACATAATGGTGTCCACCAGATTCATGGCGAACATCCCGACTTGAGTAATCATTATAGGCCATAAAATTCTTATAAATAGTTGGAGTTTTTCTTTTCTAGTTTCTACATGTTTCATTTTATTCACCTGATATTTCATCATAGATTTATTCTTTTAAGTTTTTTCACATAAAGATTGGTTATTAGAAGCAAATCCACCAAAAACAACGTTCATTTATACTGATACGCTTTTTAAGCACTTTGTTTATTATACCGAAACTGGCATTAAAATGCTCATCATTGTCATTAATTTTTTTGCGGGTGTGTGCAGCAGAAAGATTTCTTTAAACAACAAAACTGCATCCCTTCTGAAAGAGAACGCAGTTTTATGGGATGCTTATATATTCTCTTGTACAATACTACTGTTGTGTATTTACCATAATGGACCGAATTCGTCGTTCATCCGACTCATGTATTTTAAGCAGTGTATGTTCATACCGAAGTTCTTCATCTTTATGAGGAATGCGTTGAAATTCTTCTGATAACCAGCCACCAAGTGTATGGTAACTCGTATCAGGAAGTTCTACTCCAGTCACTCGAGCAAAACCGTCCAACGGGTAATCGGCGTGAAATAGATAGGTAGATGGATCTACTTGTTTAAACAACTTCACTTCGCTATCGTGTTCGTCGTAAATCTCACCTACAAGTTCTTCTAGAATGTCTTCAAGTGTAATAAGACCACTAGTTCCACCATATTCATCAATAACAATCGCCATATGGGTTCTTTCTTTTTGTAGTTGCGGCAGTAATGTATTTATTTTCATTGACTCCACAACAAAAATTGGTTCTCTAAGCAGTTCCTTTATTTCAACATTGTTCTTAATATATGATGTTAAAAAATCACGTTCAGATAATATACCAATAATATTGTCAATATTACCCTCATAAATTGGGATTCTTGATAAGCGTTGTTCAAAAAACTTGTTCTTAATCGTTTCAATGCTATCCGTTACATTTAATGCAATCATGTCCGTTCGAGGTCTAAACACCTCCGTTACGATAATATCATTAAAATCGAAAGAGCGATGAACAAGTTCCTTTTCATTTATACCAATGACTCCTTCATCTTCACTTATTTGAACCATCATTTTTAATTCTTCTTCCGTATTTGAAGGGCTTTCTTCATTTTTCTCAATTAATAAAGATACACCATTTTTAATTTGGAGAAAAATCCAGTTAACTGGATGGAGAATCTTAATTAGCAAAAGTAAAATTCCTGATATTTTCGAAGAGAAGGTTTCTGCATATTCCTTAGCTAGGGATTTCGGTAATATTTCTCCGAAAATTAACACAAGAATAGTAACAACAAATGTGCTAATAAAAACGCCTAAATTCGGCCCAAAAATTCGAGTGGCAACCTGAGCTGAGATTGTTGCCGCAGCAATATTCACCAAATTGTTTCCTACTAAAATTGTTGATAGCGCCTGGTCAAAATGATCTGTTATATAAAGAGCTTTACCTGCCCCTTTATTACCTTTATCTTTCATCGATTTTAAACGAATACGATTTGCACTAGAAAAAGCCGTTTCAGCTGATGAAAAAAACGCTGATAAAAAAAGAAGTACGATAAATAACAATATTAAACTAAGTGGAACATCTTCCAATTCTTTCACTCCCTGTAAGGTATTTCATTTATTATATATTAATTAACGGATTCTGAACAGAATTGAACTGCTTAATAGATGTATTATTTGTTAGATAATCGGCTTTATCCAAATAAAGTGAACAAAATTATCCGAATTTTCCTGAAGAAAGAGGACAAAATAAACCTCAGATAAAGGAGTGAGATAATGAACATAGATCTTATAAGTCTGAGTAATGAAATGCCTAACTTTGTAAATCACGATCAAGCAAGGGGATGGTTTAAAGAGCAATTTGAGGAAAGATTTTCACTGATGGATATGCGAGAATCAGAAGGTAAAAAAGTATTTTATTATCATATCATTAAAGATCCGGAAAGGTATCAACAGTATATGGAGACTTTCGCCAAACCAATCGAGCACGAAATTACGAATATGGAAACATTTGAAAGTTACTCCACTGTTGAAATTACGGAAGATGGAGATATTAGTTTGACCTTGTAATTGGTTATAAACCAACTTATAACAAGCATGCCCATCACTAGAATGTGATGGGCATGCTTTAAATTAACCTCTACATTTATCTTGTGCGTAATTCTGACCAAGTTTGTTCCAGCCATTTATCAAACTCAGTACCTTTTTCACCTTCATACGTATCGTAGACATCTATTCTCATTTTTTTCACTTTTTCTTTGAAATCTTCATAAGAATGATCCTCAGGCAGACTTTTCTTAATTCTGACTAGGATTTTTTTCGTGCCTTTGATAGGATCCTCGTCTTTTTGTTTCGGCATTGTTACGTCTTCACCTAAAGCTTCGAGTTTACGGTAGGCGGCAACCTGGACTCTATATACAGGATCTCCACTCATACTGTGCTGTAAAAGTTCAATTGCTTCGCGGTGTTTCCACTGACCTAATTCATCAACCGCATCTAAACGAGCTCTCCAATTAGACATTCTATTAACCGATTTCTTTAATTCACTAAAGTTCTCTGGTAATTGTGCTTTTGTTTCGTTATTACTCAAACTATTCAATCCCTTTCATATTTGAAACTTTTGATAAAAATTTCCTATTAGCTATTGTACCATTATATTAGCATTTAAATACTTATTATACAGCTAAAACTACTAAAACTTTGTCATCTATTCTTTTATTTTAATCATTAATTTATTGTAATACCAAGTTACCGTATGAAAATGAGGTTCTTTAGTCAATTTTTTTCTATATTTAAACACAAATTTATGTACTAATGATATACATTTGATATAAACTGGTTTTAGACACTCAGTTTAGTGTTATTATCAAATATTTATGAATGTAATTATAAAAGGAGAGTTAGTTGTGAAGAAAAACACTGTCACTGTTAATATATTATATAATTCCGAAAAACTTTATGAGAGATTTGAAAGTGCCTTTCATTCAATAGCAGAGATTTATATCAAATGTACCCCTATAGATATCTCGAATATAGAAGTTAAAAAAAGTAAAGAGAATATTTTCGTAGAATTTGATTATAATAGTTTAGAACTAGAGTATGAATATGAATTTGAAGAAGGTGCAGTAAAAGAAAAAGCATCACTCCCCAATGGGGATATAGTGGATTCTTTCATGGAATTCTGGATTAAGTGGGTTGTAGAAGGATTTTTTAAAGAAGAACTTAAAGTGGATACAAAACATACTGAAATAACTTTTAATGAAGTAGATGGAAAGAAAACGATGTAACAATTTATTAAAGTAGCGAACAGTATTAGTCGCTGTTCGCTACTGGGCTTCTTTAAACTTTCTTAATGGCATCTTCAATTGGTGTCTCACCGTTTAAAACCTCAAAGATTTTACCGTAAGTATTTGTCTTATCCAATGTTTCAAAAACTACATGCCCAACATCTGCACGAGTAATTTCGGCATTTCGATGTCCGATTTTTTCTTCTAGCAATATTTTGCCTATTGGATCTTCGTTATTTAGAGAACCTGGTCTTACAATCGTATAATCCAAACCACTAGCTTTCAGGTGATCATCCGCCAATTTTTTAGCTACCACGTAATGACGCATTTTTTCGGGTGCTGCTTCCGGGTCATCCACATTTATAGCGCTAACCATAACAAACCGTTTAATCCCATTCTTTTTTGCTTCGTCTATCGTTTTTATAGCGCCCCATAAATCAATGAGAACTGTTTTGTCAGCTCCGGTGCTAGGTCCGGATCCAGCTGCAAATACGACAGCATCTATTCCTTTAAATGCTTCGGAAATGTCTCCTTCAAGATCTGCAATGACCGTTTCAGTAGCACCCAATTCTTTCAATTCAGATGCTTGTTCTTCTTTTCGAATCATCGCTACAGCGTCATGTTTACTTGAATTTTTAAAGTGCTGTAAACTACGTCTCGCAACTTTACCGTTTGCACCTATAATTAATACTTTCATTTAAAAATCAACTCCTTTTTCTCTTAATCTTTCTACATGTTCCCCGTAGAATTAGTGCTCAAACTTTTCTAAGGTTTTACTCTCTAAATTGGGCATCACTTAAGATGGTTACTTTTTTAGTATTTAGTTTTCTAATAAAAGCAATTATAAGCCGGCAGAGCAAAAACTTCATAGCCATCGACAGAAGAGAATGATACCATTTCCAACCCTTATTAAAGGTAATTAAATCTGTCTTTTTTTCAGCTATTGCTTCAATAATAATCTGTGGTATAACAAAAACTAAAAGTTTTAGGAATATCCCGGTAATTTTGCTGTTTAGTGTCCACTGATTATAATAAAGTAAGGCTAAAGGATACTGGATTAGATCAAATGGAAGATGTACAGAAAACATTTTTGATTTCGGTCTTATTTTATATTTGACATAGCCTTTAGAAACGAGAGTGCGGTCGGCAAATGTATTCCCGATGCAACTAACTAGATAAACGATTATCCAATCTTTGAATGAACGTTTATAGATTGCAAAAGGTAAGAGAAATAATGCAACCATTGTCGTAATCCTTAGAAAAGATACCTCTTTACTTTTTTTCATGAAGCAGACACCTCCAATTAATAAGGTGTCTATTTATTTTGTTTCTATCCTCTAACTTTTAAAAACTTTATCGTATAGATTTCTAAAACTTACTTAAACTATCTTTATTAATTACTTCAAGGAGGAAAAAATGAAAAAACGAAATCCGAATAAAAATAAAACGTTAACCAACAATCAAACCCCTACTGAAAGTCTCCCTGATCGTACAATCGAACACCCTGAGTCACATAATCGCGAAATTGAAAAACCACACAATAAAAAAATATAATATTATCTTTGTATTTTTCCAGTTCAATGTATGGAGAACTTGATTTCATTTTCGTAAAAGGGTACGTTTAAAAGCGGTTTTAACACTTTTTCCGTACCCTTTTTTTTACAATAATTTCCTTCATTATTCTATATTTTCGACCACAGGTTTTGTAATTTTTAACGACAGTTCACACGATTTTACAAATTCGAGAAATAACTTAGCGCAGTTTGCATCAATGTGATAATTAAATTCCGGATGCCATTGCACTGCTAAAACAAAGTTTTTCCCTGGTATATAAACAGCCTCAATAAGGTCATCCTCAGATTTAGCACCAGGGACTAGTGAGTCAGCTAAATGTTTAATTCCTTGATGGTGTAAGCTATTAACCATGATTACTTCCTTTTTCATTATGTTATAAAAAGTACTGTCTTTCTGTATGTATACTTGATGGACCGCTTGATCATAAGAGACAGTTTGTTTATGCTCTAACTGATTTTCTCCAGGCCGTTGTGCAGCAATATCCTGGTAAAGTGTACCACCTAATAAAACATTAAAAAGTTGCAATCCACGACAAATTCCGAATGCAGGTTTATTTAGCCGCAAAACATGATTAAAGAGAATCCCCTCCATAAAATCTCGTTCTTCACAGATTTCATCACAATAATTCTCTTTTTTCTCACCATAGAGATTTGGATTTACATCCTGACCTCCTGTAAAAAGAAATCCATCAAACTTCTCTGCTATTGCCAAAATATCTTCTTCATTTGCAGTCAAGGACATTATGACCGGAATTCCCCCTGCTTCTTCAATCCCTTTCATATACCCTGGTAACATCCAGTAACTTTCTTTGGCCTTGTCATAGAGCGGTAAAACAGCAATCATTGGTTTTGACATATGGAAACTCTCCCCACCGAATGTATTTCTAACTTCTCAAATACTTTAACATAATAATTACGATAGTATCTTCCATTAAGAAAAACTGAGCAACGAAAAGAAAACAGCGAAAGAATTTCTTTCACTGTCTAAAGTATTCAATGGCTAGCAGTTTTTGAAATCACAATTTATTAGAATGATTAATTTACTACTTAGTTCCCCTTGAAATCAACCTGCCATTTTATTTTTTAAATTTGATTTCTTAATAAAAAAACGATGAATTAATTTTTTCTTATAAAAGAATGCTATTGTATTTAAAAGAAACGCAGGTATTTTTTTAGGGAAAATCCGATATTTATAATAGTGATAAAATCCTGTTTTCAGGTCTATCCACTGTGAACACTTTTTTGTTTGTCTAAAACGAGCAACATCAATTATTTTTATATCTCCATGAGACGTGATCATAATATTTCTTAGATGAATATCTGACGGATTTAGTCCCTTTTTCTTTGCTTGTAAAAGAGCAGAGTCAATTTCTTTTATATGGTCGCTTGTGACCATTATTCCCTTAACTAGACAGTCAAATAACGTGTTTCCGTCTACATAGTCAATAACTAAATAATTTGCTCCAAATTCATATAATTCCGGATAAGATGGAATGCCGATTAGTTTTTTGTATATTTCAGCCTCCTCTTTTGCCAGATGACAAAAAGGCGCGAAAAATACTTTTATTACTTTATTTGTAGAGTTAATTCTGAACACAAAAGCACTTCTGCCTTCACCAATTAATTCTAATGCTGGATCTTTATGATTAACTCTTGTTCTCGAGCCGGTTATTTCATATTTTACACTGTAAGCCAATTCGCTGAATGACTTCATTGAAGGCCTCCCTTTTACTTAATCCTACGCCTTTCTATCCAGTACAAAAGCGCTTGCCACAATGTTATAAGAATTTTTTCTTCAGTCAGGATAGCCGTAAATCTAAAACTAATATAGAAAAAACCTTTACCAACTATGGCAAAGGTTTATAAACAAAAAATTCCTTCACCACTTTCCGGTAAAGGTCTTGCTAACAACGTTTCGGTTGCCAACAAAGCCGAGAGTACAAGACTCCGAGATGACGACTATGCTGTAAAAGCTACTCCCCTTTAAGGAGATGTATTTAATTATATACAATTATTATAAGTGTTTTTCATTATTCTGTCAATTACTTTAATTCATTTAAGTACCTTTTATCTATCAATTTAATTCGAAGTGATCCCCGGAACAAAATGAATGTAAAAACAGATTGAACGATTCGCCCAACCTGTCATGTGTCAAAAATATTTTTAGTAAACCATAGTTATGTCATGATAATATTTAAATTCTAATAGGTTGTTTGCAGGATCTACCAGAAAAAAAGTAAGATGCTCTTCAGGTTTTCCTTTAAAGCGAACCATTTCTTCTTGGAAAAAAGGTAGTTCTTCATCCATCGCTAGTCGCAAACAAGTCTCATACTCGTCTTTATTAGTAAATGTAATACCGGAATGTCTTGGGTACATCTTTGGAATCTCATCAATCTCATCTGGATTAAGGTGACAAACAACCTGGTCTCCAAAAAAATCAAATGTGACTCGGTCTTGATAACGTCTAGCTAATTTACACCCTAGTTTTTCATAAAAATTCACTGTCTCATCTAAATTTTTACAAGGTATAGCAAGGTGAAATACTTTATTTTTGTCTCTCATGTAAACTCCCCCAATCAAGATTAACTAAATAAAACGTATCGGATCGTAATCCAAGCCTTAAGGTTTCAAGCGAAATAATATCCTGAAAAGCTATGTTTGCGAGGTTCACTTCCGGACCTATCATTTTTATAAATAATGCCTGTAATTTTTTTAAGGGAGCCTCAAAGATGATATTTTTCATATTAATGTCAGCGGCCAAAATATCTTGAAGGTATTGCAGTTTTATCTCTCCATCCTTTGTGCACAAGCCACTTGTACCACTTTCTCTTGCTTCTGTGATGACTTTTACTGCTCCAGCCTCGAAATCTTCTTGAATGTATTCGACCCATTCAGTCGAGGTAATTAACTCGGATTTATCACAATCCTTGTAGCCTACTTCACTAAAAACTTGGAAATCCGAAGAAAAATCTGAAATGTAAGACGCCTTTTCTTTGTTTGTAATATCTATGGTCCCGTTTGAAATCTCAATATATTTACAGTTGAATTCTTTGCAATAATTATAAAAGTCGTCTAATTTATGTTGACTAAGAAACTTTTCAAACAACGTTCCTCCAAAAAAAAATTCAATCCCATGTGCATGTAAACACAGCATTTTTTCCTCTAATTGTCTTGTTATAACAGAAGTACCCCAGCCAAATTTAACGAAATCAATCAAATCTGGAGAACTGTTTATCATGTCTTTAAACAGTTGAGTGGATAGACCATTATCTATTAATATTGTTAATCCGTTTTCTCTTGGTTTGGGTTCCCTAATCGGTAAATTTAGTCCTGATTCTCTCATATATCTACCCTCTCGATCCTTGGTACGCGATTCGTTTGATTCACAATCATTACAAAATCACTTTCCAATTCTTTTAAGCATATAGCAATGTCTTCTTCTTTAAATTCCGGTCGTTCAGAATCGTAGAATTTCTCCGCTACATGAGAAGCTTGTATTCTCTTTTCTACCATCTTTGCGGATTCAATGATATTTTCTTCTAGAATTCCCTTTATATATTCCGCACATGCTAAATCATCATCACCACTTAGATGTGAAGCAACGAGATGAATGGAATTATCTTGGTTGATAGAACAATATAATTTTTTCACATAATCTGCTGTATTTTTTGCATTAGAATACCCTGTTACAAAAACAATGTCTGCATTTAGTGCATGTAAAGTTGCATTAACTCCGTTTGTTGTTTTTTGAACTAATGATCGCCCATTTAAATTACATTTGCTAATTAATGAGGGGGAGTTATCTAGATCAAAGCCTTCTATACCTCTGCCTTTCACCTCCCCTGCTAATAAATATGATGGGTTACTTTTCTTTAATTCAAAGGCTTCTTCCACTGTTTTTACTAGCAGTATTTGTTTAGCTCCTTGAATAAAAGCGTGATGTGCAAATGTAAATGCCCGTATCACATCAATGACAACATTCACATCTGAGAATTCCAGTTCTTTGTCATTTCCTTGAACGATCTTAATGAGCATCTCTATCTCTCCTACGCAAATATTCTATTGTATGCAATTATGCATATTCACCTATAGCCCGATAGGTGTCAAATTAGTTCTTGGAATTTATAAATGTGATTTACAGGTGGAGGATCCTTTAGAATTGGAGGAGGAACTTGCTAAAGAAATGGTCCTTTAATATATTAGAGGTAAGAGGCTTTGTCATTTTTCTGAACTCATACCCATATGTGATGGCTGATAATTAAAGTAGCTGCTTAAGTCCTGTTAATATAACTATTAGCTACAGGAACTTATACGATAAGTTATTATAAATATGACGTAACCGCTTCTTTGTTGTAAAAAACTTGATTTTTACCGCTTCTTTTCGCGTCGTACAACAATGCATCAGCATTATTAAAGAATTCATATTTTGTCATTCTGTGATTGAAATTTTCTATTCCGATACTAACCGTAACTTTCCTATCTTGTATTTCATCGTGACTTAAGCTTGCAATATTTTCTCTAATTTCTTCAACAATACGATAAGAGGCATCAAAATCTTTTCCCTGAAATAGAATAGCGAACTCTTCGCCCCCGTAACGGGCAACAATATCATCTTGTTGTGCACTATTTAGAACGGTGCGAGCAACTTTTTTTAGGACGATATCTCCTACGCTATGACCAAAATCATCATTAATCTTTTTGAAATTGTCAATATCTATAACAGCAAGTTGCAAATCGCGTTTTTCACTGATACTTTTTACTACAAGGTCATCCATATACTCTTGGAACATTTTATGGTTGTAAAGGCCAGTTAAGGCATCTGTTTTCGAAAGTTTTTCCATCATCGTACTTTTAACAATGAGCTCTTTTTCTTTTTCAGATGCTTGTTTAAGATTTTCCAGTACTTCGTTACCCCTTTGAAGAATTGCTACGTAGACAACATATCCAGCACATAAGCCAAAAATGTAGGAAAAATATTCATATTCCGATACAGCTATTCTAATTGAAGGAAATATCAAGTAGATCATTGTAAGTCCAATAGTATTTACCATAAAACTAAAAAATAATTTCTTTTTATCAAAATAAATTAATGCTATTGCCATCGGCAACAACAATGTAAGTTGTAATCCAGGAACATTTGGATTAATTACTACGATTACCAATGCCAATATTGTACCGGCTATGATCAAAACATGAGAACTATATATCTTTTTAACTCTTATTATGTATTCGCACACTAGTAAAATAACTAAATGAATACTCGTTGGTAGTACAATTGTTCCCAATACAAAATCCCAGATGTATTCTGGGAAATAGTAAATAGTTACGATTAACCCTATACAATGTCCTACAAATGAAAGGGTAATTATCAACCAATAAAAATTAAGTATTTTTTCTGACCATAGTTTATAATCCATTGACATCCCGCCCTTAAATAACTGATAATGCTTTCATTATACACAAATTAACTCCAAATTCGTATAAAGTTTTAACTGGAAACTCTTTTTTGTAACGAGATATATTTAATTAGTTGACATATTGTTCTCTTGCAAATATTGTGCAGTAATCTATCAAAAAAGATGGTACAGACGTTATTTTGTCTGAGTACCATCTTTTTTTAGCGGCTGTGTTTTATTTCGAACAGAGGGCTCGAGTTAGCTCACGGCAGCTGCTTTCCGGGAGCAACTCCTTTGGCTATTGGTTTTGCAGCAGGAGCCACCTTTGCTACTTCGAGCTTTTAAAAATCCAGCGTTAAAAGGAAGCAACTGCTTCTACTTTAAAGACGCTATGCATTTTTCTTATTTACTTCATAAGAAGTTGTTTTATATCCTCTTTATTTACAAGAAGATCGCTCAACGTATAGGAGTCAAGTACATTCAAATAAGCTTCAAGTGCTTCTTTTAATGCTCCCTTTAATCGGCATGCCGAATTAAGTTTGCACGTATTTTTTTCTTCATTAAAACATTCGACGATTTCTATTGGACTTTCAGTATGGCGTACTAATGAACCAATATTGATTTCCGAAGGTTTTTTAGCGATCTTGATCCCGCCATTTCGACCTCTTACTGTATCTACCATACCTAACTTTCCTAATTCATAGACAACTTTACTTAAGTGATTAAAGGATATGCTATAAAAATCAGAGATTTCTTTTATATTTGATCGCTTCTCTTCCGGTTGCACTCCTAGGTATATAAGAACACGTAACGTATAGTCCGTGAATGAAGTTAATTGCATGACATCACCTTGTTTCCTCATTATAAAATATGAAAAAATAATCATTAAATTTTACTATAACATAAGAATGAACAGGGAAATATTATTTTGAATTGTGAACATTCCGTTAAACATGTATTAAATATATTGCTTTTAGTTGTCGCGTGCAAGTATAATATAACATGTATTAAGAATATATGTTTAACACTGTGATTACAATAAAAAAGGGGTTTTAGAAATGTCAACGGAACAATTAGATGCTAAAACAATTGAAATTGTAAAATCAACTGTCCCAGTATTAGAAGAGCATGGAGCAACTATTACAAAACGATTTTATGAAATGATGTTCGACAATCATCCTGAACTATTAAATATTTTTAACCAAACGAATCAGAAAAAAGGTACCCAACCAAGAGCTTTAGCTAATACGATTTATGCCGCTGCACAATACATTGATAATCTAGAAGCGATCGTTCCTGTCGTGAAGCAGATTGCACATAAACATAGAAGTTTACAAATTAAGCCAGAGCATTATCCAATTGTTGGGAAGTATTTGTTACTAGCAATTAAAGATGTTTTAGGAGATGCAGCTACAGATGATATTATTGAAGCCTGGGGTAAAGCGTATGGCGTGATTGCTGATGTGTTTATTCAAGTTGAAAAAGATATGTATGAAGAAGCGTCTGCTCTTAAAGGCGGATGGGATGGCTTTAGACAATTTGTTGTCCAAAATAAAGTTAAAGAGACAGATGCTATAACCTCATTCTATTTGAAACCAAAAGATGGAGGATCAATTCCAACGTTCGTTCCCGGTCAATATATTAGTATTCGCTGTGCGATACGAGAAGGAGAATATTCCCAAATCAGACAGTATAGCTTATCAGATTCTCCCGGGAAAGACTATTTCCGCATTACTCCGAAAAAAGAAACTACCGACAATGATGTTCCTGATGGTTTAGTATCTAACTATTTGCATAAGTCTGTTCATGAAGGCGATATTGTGGAAATCACATCACCTGCAGGAGATTTTATATTAGACTTGGAGCAGTCTGAGCCAGTTGTACTAATTAGCGGAGGTGTGGGGTTAACTCCGATGATTAGTATGTTGAATACAATAGTCGAACAGCAGCCTGAACGGGAAGTTACATTTATTCATGCTGCAATAAACAGCGGTTTTCATGCAATGGATGACCATGTAAAAGAGATCGCCAACAAATATAATACAGTAGATTACTATGTTTGCTATGAAAAGCCAAGCGAGTTAGATCAAAAAAACAAAACATTTCAAAAAGAAGGTTACCTTGACCTAGAGTGGTTAAAATCTATCTTATCTGATAACAATAAAGTGTTTTATTTCTGTGGTCCATTACCTTTTATGAAGGCTGTAAAAGATGCATTAACCGAGTGGGAAGTACCTGAAAATAAGTATCATTTTGAATTTTTTGGACCTGCAGAACAATTAAATTAATAGATGCAGCATCATTTTAAAAAAACGAAAGCATTTGCTTTCGTTTTTTTTATAGAGCTACAAATGTCAAAATCCCTTTTCTACATCTACTATGTTAGAAGGTATTCTGTCGGTGTTGATAGTATGTAATGTGTCGAGAAAACAATCTAGTCCTTCCTCAGGCGTTGTTACAGCGGATATATGTGGCGTTACAATAACTCTTGAATGAGTCCAAAACAGATCTTTTTTTGGAAGAGGCTCCTTTTGAAACACATCTAAAATGGCTGAGTTTATGTTTCCACTGTCCAAGGCTTCAAGTAAAGCATGATTATCAACAGACTCCCCTCTTCCGACGTTAATAAAAACTGTGTTTGTACATTGGCTAAAAAGTGATGTGTTAAACAGTAGCTTCGTATCTTTCGTTAAAGGCATTGTATTAATAATATAATCTGCTTTTGATAAAACATGAAAGTAATTTGATTTTGAAGAATATACGTTTTTAAAATGTTCATTGGCATTTCCGCTAAGGGAAACCCCATCAACCTTCACTCCTAAATAGGATAGTGACTTTGCTACCTCTTGGCCGATGACCCCGGTTCCATATATAACCACGTGTTTTTCATGCATAGGAGTTGGAGGTATAGGATTCCAATCATTTTTTACGTTCATTTCAGAATACTTCTCGTGGTTTTGAGTGTCACGTAAAATATAGCTTAAGCAGTATTCACTGATTTTTTGACCAAAAGAAGATATTGTTCTTGTTAATAAAACATCTTTTTTCCATTCTGAATCATCTAGCAACTTATCTACACCTGCACCTAAAGAATGAACCCATTTTATATTTTCGAACAGGAAATTTCCTGGCCTTTTGAATGAAACGAAAGCATCAGCCCATTTATAATCTTCCATAGTTACATTTTCCTCTGAGCAGAATCGGAATTGTTTCGTCTGGTATACTTCTTTATCTTTCAAAAGTTTTTCAAGTTCATTGTGCATAGGACTGGCAAATAAAATATTATTTATTAACATATGTAATGTCCCTCCTTTATTTCCTCTATATTGTGATCGAACGAAGTTAATTATATCATGATTGAATTTTGAGGCATCCCTCTTGCATGAATATTACCTCCTTGAAGATAGAATTATTTTCAATAGTAAAGAGCAAATAATTGGTCAAATTAAATCATAATAGATATACTAACTGTGTAAGAAAAATAGATGGAGGTTTTAACTATGCTATTCATTGATATGTGGACGGATTTCGCTTGACCATTTTGCCATATTGGCAAAAAGCGTCTGGAAGACGCCCTTCAACAAATAGACCATCCTGTTACTGTAAATTATAGATCCTTTGAGTTGGATCCCAACATGGAACGGGACGTAAATTATAATATTTACGAGAAATTAGCAGAAAAATATGGAATGAGTTTGGAACAGGCTAAATCCAATTGTAATAATATGGAACAAATGGCCCAAGAGGCTGGTTTGGATTTTCAATTTGAGACGCAAGTATTAACCAATACATTTGATGCACACCGTTTAACGATGTTCGCCAAAAAACATAGCCTAATGCATGAAATGACTGATCGACTTCTACGTGCACATTATTCTGAATCAAAGCATATTGGTGATCACGATATGCTCATAGAGTTAGCCGAAGAGGTTGGTTTAAATCGAGATGATGTTGCTGAAATGCTTGCAAGTAATGATATGAGTGAAGAAGTTCGTGCAGACGAACAAAAAGCACAGGATCATGGTATACAAAGTATTCCTTTTTTCCTCATTAACGGAAAATACGCAATTACAGGTGCTCAACCAACGGATGCATTGGTACAATCTTTACAGCAAATTATCGACCAAGATGAACTTTCTCTAGAAGCGAATAGTCCGACAGGTGCTATTTGTGATGAAGATGGTTGCGAGCCACCTTCTAAAAATTAAATAGAATGAAATTGAGGGTGTTTCAAAAAGTCTTTACCTTTTGAAACACTCTTTTCTATTGCTGTTATGAATTGCTTGCCCGCCTTTTTACAATCATTCGAAGCCCATGCTTAGGTCTAAGAGTAACAAGAGGTTGTGGTGTAATTTCTCCATGATTTGGTGCCATTTTCACACTGTACTCTTTCATCATTACAGCTAATGCGAGGACTCCCTCCATTAATGAAAAATGATTTCCAACACAAACTCTGGGACCTCCTCCAAATGGAAAATAGGCATAAGTTGGTAGTTTCTTCATAAAATTATCGGCAAATCGATCGGGGATAAATTCCTCAGGATTGTCAAAGTATTCAGGATTTCGATGCATGACATATTGACTCATTAACACCATTTCACCCTTTTTAAAATGATAACCTCCAATGTTCACTTTCTTGTCGACTTGTCGCCCAATAACATAGGCAGGTGGATATAAACGCATGGATTCCCAGATAACAAATTGAGTATAGGGAAGGTCAGCAAAGTTCTTAGGAGTCACCGGATTATCGCCAGTGACATGAAGGATTTCATCGCAGAGTTTTTTCTCCGCTTTTGGGTTTTGAGACAGTAAATAAAGCGTCCAGGATAACAAATTAGCCGTTGTTTCATGACCCGCGAGAAAAATCGTCATTAGTTCGTCTCGAAGCTGCAAGTCAGACATCCCTTCTCCGTCATCTTCGTCTTTTGCTTCCATTAAAACACCTAATAGATCAGAGTGAACACCTGGCTCTTGTCGACGCCTTTCAATAATCTGATAAATCTCTTGATCAAGTTTGGATACAGCTTTTTTTAATTTACGATTGTTTTTTGTTGGAAGCCAGAGAGGTAGTTGAATAAGTGACCTCATTCTTTTAACCCCAATCTTCATTACTGCATCCATCGGTTCCCCTAGTTTTTTGGCACCCTCTTCGAAATCCATACTAAACATTGTTTTTGTGATGATGCCAAGTGCAATATCCATCATGTCGTCAGTGATCACTTTTTCTTCTTCATTCTTCCATTTTGAAATAAAAGAATGTGTTGTATCTATCATATCTTGTGCGTAACTTGAAATATGCGATTTTTTAAAAGAGGGTTGTATCATTCTTCTCTGCTGCATATGCATGTCTTTTTCGCTTGTTAACAGTCCCTCACCCACCACAGCTTTAAGTGTTTGGATATCCCGTGATTTCACAAATGACTTTTGTTTTGTAACAAGTATTTCTTTTATTAAGTCTGGTTCATTTACAAGGTAAACATTTTGGAAAGGTCCAAATCGAAAGCAACTAATTGGTCCGTATTCCTTTGCTGTTTTGAATAAAAATGGTAGAGGTCCAGCTTGAAAATCGTTTAAACTGCCTTTTATTACTTTCCCTTTTGGTCCAGGAGGCTGGTTTCGTTTCTTACCTCTATTTAACATTAATTTTTCTACCTCCTTCTAAGATGGTGACTTAGTCATTCTATGTAAATCTATCGAAGAAGGGATGTATATGAGTGGAGATTAAGATAAATCAGTGAATAAGTGGAAGTTTATCATCGTTATAGTTAACTGTATGAAATACTCCTGTTGGAAGACAAACAACTAAATTGTGAACCAATGCTTGTTCGAATGTGTATAGTATAAAAAGAGTTCCTCTCAACTCTTCCAAATGATCGAAAAGCGAAAGGATGTATTCACATGAGCAATGATAAAAAAATGATGTTACGTGATTATCTATCGGAACTCGCCTCCCAAACAGATGCGCGATTAAATGAACGTGTTCAAGAGTTATTGGATGATCCTAAAACAATAAAAAGAGCGCACAAATTTATGGAAAAGCATTCTTCTATTTTAGGAAAGCTTCATGAGTACAGTGAAATTTTAGCTCTTCAACTAAACATTCCTACCAAGGATGATGTAGCAAACGTAGCTAGACTTTGTATGCAGTTAGAAGAAAAGCTAGACACCATCGAAGAAGAAATACATCAGTTAAAAGCTCAAAAAGAAGAAAAACAACAAACGTATGAAATCGTTAAAATGCCTGCAAAACCGAAAATTTTTAAAAAGGAGAAGAAAGGATATGCGGAGAGACGAGGGTGATAAAAAAGAAAAAAGTATAAAAATAAACAGGAAAGTCGGAGTATCTACGCGAGAAGTAGTATGGAAGAGGAATAAAACAGTACTATGGTATTACCCTGCTTCTAAAAAAGTCTATCGTACGCCCTTATTTTTGGTTTATTCTTTGATTAACGAAGCGTATATACTTGATTTAGCTCCTGGTATGAGTATGATTGAGACGTTTACAGACAAAGGATATGACGTTTATTTGCTTGATTTTGGCAGACCGGGTTATGAAGATAAAGATGTGTCCCTTGATGATTATATTATGAGTTACATCAAAACTGGTGTAGATAGGGCCCTGCGACATGCTCAAACAATGGAGATGAGTATGGTTGGCTATTGTCTTGGAGGAACTTTGGCGGTTATTTATACAGCTATCATTAATGAGTCTATTAAAAATCTCATCTTATTTGCTCCTCCTCTAGACTTTAGCTCCTACGATGTTTTCCCTAACTGGTTTCAAGTTTTGAAGAATGATTCAAGTAGCGTTGATCAATTATTGAACGATTACGGAATGATTCCATCCAAATTTATTAATACTGGTTTACGATTGGCGACTTCCCCCTTTACAATCAGTTCTAAGTTAGCCTCACTGACCCCATCCCGAAGTGAGAAGACGAATGTAAAGCGTCAACTCGTTAACGAATGGTTGTCCAGTCATATCCCGTTTTCTGCTCTAACTTTAAGACAACTTATGGATGACCTTGGTGGAAAGAATAAATTAATGGAAAATAAACTGAAAATTCAAGGGAAAACGGTATACCTTTCAAATTTAAAAGCAAACTTGCTTGTTATTTCTACTACCGATGATCTTATTGTTCCTGAAAAACTTACTTATCCTATTATGAACAAAGTATCGAGCATAGATAAAACGTATAAAAGAGTAAAAGGGGGCCACATTTCTCTTGCCCTTAAAGGTGAATTACCTTACTTCATGGAAAAATGGCTTCATGACAGATCCATTTCAGTGAATGAGACCTAATATTGAAAAACAAAAAAGGTTTATGAATCCTTTTTATTTTTTCGGTGAAAAGGGCATTCTGAAGCTGTCGTATTGTCATCACGAATAAAATATTGTTTCCATTCATGGTTATCGTCTTCTCCATACGTTTTAAGGTCTGAGTGAACGGGAGCATTATCGTAGTTTGAAAGACGATTGCGTATTTGGTTTTTAATTTTATTACTTTTTTCTATGGATTCATTAAACGAGTTTAGCACAGCGCGCGGAGTTAATGCCAATGTAAACACATCTGCCTGCCGACTCGGTCGGTTGATATGAGCAGGTGTTCCACAAAAAACAAAATATGGTTTATGATCATAACAAAATTCCCACTTTGAGTTAGAAGGATCAATAGGAATATTTACCGGCCATTCTTGTTCATCTATTTCACAGGTTTTATTAAGTAAAGACCAAAATAATTTCTCGTAATCCTCAACGTTATAAGAAGCCAATAGATCATCTGGTGTTTGAAATAAAATGATTAAGGACGATAAACCTCCCTTCTCATGAGGGATGTCACCGTAATTTTTTATAAGTGATGCCATTTGTTCCGGGGTCGTTTGCTTTCGTGGGTCCTCAACAAATCCGTAGTGAAAGTGGCCAAGATGGAAACCTTGTATAGCCGGAATACAAGGAAACGAATGATGATTATCTGATATTTTCATCGAAAAGTGATGATAGGCACGCTGTTTCCAATCATCAAGCAATCCGAGTTCTGACTCTAGCTGACAGCTAGTAAAAAGTTGTGTCACAACTATCCCTCCTCCTCTCTAAAGTATGGAGTTAAAGGGAAATGAGTGTCTGTCTTTGAAATGTTGGAGAGAAATTGTGATTTTACTGTGGTCTTCATGCGCACAAGAAAATTGCACTGAAAAAGTGAATACCAACTTTTTCAGTGCAATTTCGAGTAACCCGAATAGTAGCTTTATAGCTGAATTACCACAGGACAGTCTCTCTCCAACGAGGCGACAGTGTATTCGATGGTTATCAGTTTTAAAAAATAATCTGTTAGAAACGCTAGTGTGCAGTAGCCGTGTCTTTTTTGGCGTCACTTCGAAGTACAATAATTCTCTGCAGTACAATAAACAGTAATAATAATAAACCTATGGCAATTTTTGTCCACCATGCACTAAGGGAACCTTCAAAAACAATGAGAGATTGTATTGTTCCTAATATAAGGACACCGACCAGACTGCCAGCTATATATCCTATTCCACCAGTTAGTAAAGTCCCCCCAATGACTACCGCAGCAATCGTATTCAATTCCAAACCGTTTGCGTGTAGTCCATAACCGGATAACATATAAAACGTAAATACTAATCCAGCAAGAGAAGCACATAAGCCACTAACTGTATAGACCAATATTTTAGTTTTACCGACAGGAAGTCCCATTAAAATGGCAGACTGCTCATTGCCCCCAATGGCATAAACATTTCTGCCAAACTTCGTATAATGTGCGGTGAAAATGGCGATGCAAACGACAATAAGAGCAATGACTACGCTTATGGAGATAAAGTAATCACCTAAGTAAATTCTTGTACTCGCCATGAATTTAAATAAACTGTCGTTAATTGTAATTGTCTCAACACTTATAACTAAGCTTAATCCTCTCGCTAGAAACATCCCTGCTAATGTGACAATAAAAAGTTGTAGATTAAAGAAATGAATACAACAACCCATGAGGAAACCAAAGACAGGACCTACTAATAATGCTATTGGGATAACTAGTATTGGTGAAAGACCAGCCATCAGCAGGCTTGCTGCTACCATACTTGTTAATGCAATAACGGAACCAACAGAAAGATCAATTCCACCTGATAAAATGACAAAAGTCATTCCGACAGCAACAATGATTAAAAAGGCATTATCAACGAAAAGGTTTAAAAATACTTGAGGTGATGAAAACACAGGATACCTGAGCGTACCGAATGTATACATGAGGACAAACAGACTAAGTGTGATTATTACCGGGAGTAACTTATAATTTAAATGAAAGTACTTCACGATAATGTCACCCCCTTATCCGTAGTCTTTTTCCGACTAGAGACCAATCCCGAAACCTTTTTTCTGAATTCAGGAGATTGTAGCAGGCAGACAATTAATACCACTACAGCTTTGACTACAAGAATAATTTCAGCTGGAATTCCAATCGAATAGATGGTAGTAGTTAAACTTTGAATAATCAATGCGCCAATGACTGTCCCTACTAAAAAAAATCTACCACCCATTAATGAAGTACCACCAATGACTACTGCTAGTATGGCATCCAATTCATACCAAAGCCCAGCATTATTACCGTCTGCACTTGCTACATTAGAACTCAGTATTAAACCGGCTATCCCAGCGCACAAACCGGAAAAGATATATACCATCAATATAATATTTTTGGAACTAATCCCTGATAAATGACTCGCTACTGGATTTCCACCTACGGACTCAATAAATAGACCGATTGCTGTTTTTCGTGTAATGAATAAAGCCAAACATAACACTGCAATGACAATATAAATAGAAAATGGCAGCATGAATAAATGGCCGCTTCCAATAAAGGAATATGGTTGATAGTAAATGGTAGTGATCTGTCCATTGGTAATAAGTTGAGCTACTCCCCGTCCCGCAACCATAAGAATTAGCGTCGCTACAATCGGCTGTATACCGAGACGAGTAAGCCGTTCCATGTTCCGGTCGCCATTGACAGAACGATTGCTAAACCTACTGCAATAAAAAGTGGTAACAAACTATCAGTATCTCCCATAGTCCCTCCAACAACCATGGCGGCAATCGCACCGGACATAGCGATCACAGAACCTACACCTAAATCAATCCCCTTCGTTGCAATCACGAGAGTCATCCCGATAGAAATTAAAATGAGAGGGGCTCCTCTATTTAATATGTTTATAAGACTCCCAGTTAATTGTCCATTTCTTACTTCAATAACAAAAAAACCAGGATTATAAAACAAATTTACAAGTAGTATTAAAGCTAAGACGACTAGTGGCCAAAATATCCTAGACTTTGTCATAGTTTTCCTCCAGCAATTTCATGCATAATATATTGATGGTCAACTTTATCATCATTGAAAACCTCGGAAACTTTCTTATGATCTCGAAGTACAGCAATTTTCCGGCAACACCGTATCACTTCTTCTAGCTCCGAGGATACAAAGACAATCGACTTTCCTTGTTCGCTTAAAGAGAGCATCAGTTTTTGTATTTCAGCTTTTGCACCTACATCAATCCCTCTCGTTGGTTCATCAAGTATTAATAAAGCAGGATTAGTGATTAACCATCTCGCTAACAATACTTTTTGTTGATTACCACCACTCAGATTTTTTATTAACTGTTCCGGGTTTGGAGGATTAATATTTAGCAATTGAATATATTCTTCGGCAATTTCAATTTGGCGCTTTTTAGGAATAAACGTCATCCATCCTTGCATTCCTTGCATTGCGAGAATCATATTTTCCCTAATAGATAAATCCGGTATTATTCCTTCTGCTTTTCGATTCTCAGAACAGAAAGAAATTCCCTTTGATATGGCATCTTTTGGTGAATGTAAAGTGGTTTTATCCCCGTTGATTCTGATTTCTCCTGTGTCAACTCTATCTGCACCGAAGAGTAGTCTTGCGAGCTCCGTTCTTCCCGATCCAAGAAGTCCTGCGAGACCAACAATTTCTCCTGAATGAATTTCCAGATTGAAAGGTTCCATGCTACCTTTTTTTGATAATTCTATCGCTTCAAAAAAGAGATCATCTTTCTCTTCCTTTAAATCTGTATTCGCTCTTTCAGACTTTGTCTCTAATTGAACGAGTTCTTTACCTATCATTTTCGAAATTAACTCAATACGCGGAAGCTCATTGGTTAAATATTCACCAATATACTCTCCGTTTCTTAACACGGTAATCCGATCGGTAATCTCATAAATTTGATCGAGAAAATGACTTATAAAGACAATAGCCAAACCTTTCGTCTTTAACTTTCTTATGACATCGAATAAGTTATTTACCTCATTTAGATCAAGACTAGAAGTAGGTTCGTCAAGTATGAGTACTTTTGATGATATGTTTAATGCTCGTGCTATAGCCACCATTTGCTGAATGGCAACAGAATAGGAAGAGAGTTCCTTCATCACATTAATTTCTAAATTTAACTCGGCAAGTAATTCTTGAGCTTTTATTTTCATTTTCTTCCAATCTATCCTACCTTTTTTCATCATTTCGCGTCCAATAAAAATATTTTCTACGACTGATAGATTCGGACACAAATTTACTTCTTGGTAAACCGTGTTAATACCTAATTCCTGAGCATGGAGCGGGCTCGCTACATGAATGAACTTATCTTCAAACAGAATGGTGCCACTATCCAGTGGATAAACTCCTGTTAATACTTTTATCAAGGTTGATTTACCGGCCCCATTTTCTCCCATAAGTGCATGCACTTCACCAGGAAATAGTTTAAAAGAAACATCTGACAATGCTTTAACTCCCGGAAAAGACTTGGTGATATTGTCCATAACAAGTCTAGGTGTTTGTTCTCGCATGCCTATACCTCCTCTCCTTCTATTCAAAATAGGAAGCCACTTTTAATCGAAGCTTAAAAACTTCTCTTGAAAAGTGGCTATATTTTTTTACAAGATAAGAATTTATATAATTGGCAGCTACCTTCACACCGCGCGTATCAAGGGAAACCCATCCTCCTTTCGAGTAGCACCAACACGCAATACGTAGGTGCTACTCGGGGCGGTGGAAGCTGACGCTGCATTTAATAAAAGACGGCCATGCCGTTTTTCTTACAAGATAAGAATTTACAAGTTGACAGCTATCTTTACGCCACGCGTGTCAAGGGAAACCCATTCTTGACACTTAAATGATGGTGGCGAAAGATAACGATGTATTTAAGAAAAGACGCTACGCGTTTTTCTTAGTAAGTTCTAGAATCTAATAATTCTTCAGCTTGATCCATTGTATACATATCTTCTTCTACTGCAATTCGCTTCGGTAGTTCCTCACCAGCCATATGAGCTTCGATTAAATCAACTAATTGAGGACCAAACTGTGGATTACATTCAATGGTTACATTCATTTTTCCTGCTGCCATCGCTTCAAAAGCACCTCTTACAGCATCGACACCGATCACAACGATATCTTCTGCCGGTTTTAGGCCATACTCTTCAATTGCTTGAATAGCTCCAATAGCCATCATTATGTGCATATAAAACATCGATATTGTCCCCGTCTGACCTTAGGAATGCTTCCATGACTTCTTTTCCTTCCGTACGAGTGAAGTTTCCTGTTTGCGATTCGGTAATCGTGAATTTTGACTCATCCGCTATGACTTCTTCAAACCCTTCTTTACGATCAATTGCTGGTGCTGAACCAACTGTACCTTGCAGTTCGACGATATTAATATCCTCATCCTGATCAGCCATTTCTTCTATTAACCATTCCCCTGCTTTACGACCTTCTTCAACAAAGTCAGATCCTAGGAAGGTTACCCATAAAGAATCATCTTCAATGTCTACTGCCCTATCTGCTAAAAATACAGGAATCTCCGCATCTTTTGCTTCTTGCAGTACGGTTTCAAAACCAGTTTCAACTACTGGAGAGAAAACAATCGCGTCTACTTCTTGGGAAATAAAAGAACGAATGGCCATAATTTGATTTTCCTGTTTTTGCTGCGCATCGGAAAATTGTACTTCATGTCCTGCTTCCGTTATCGCATCTTGAATCGATTGTGTGTTAGCAGTTCGCCATTCACTTTCCGCTCCAACTTGAGAAAATCCTATCACTAGCTTTTCACTAGAAACCTCTTCCTCCGTTGCACTTCCCTCTTCATTTGTTTCTGCTTCGTTACTATTATTGGCATCAGTTTCCGCAGTATTAGTCACTTCAGGATTGCTATTACTGCTGCTGTTTGTTCCACTTGTCTCATCATTTGTATTTCCACATGCTGTCATGATGAACAATAACGCGACACCTATAAATAGTAGAAATTTTGCCCCAGAAATTTTTTTCATTGATAATACCTCCTTAGATTCGCTTGTAATGAATATGCGTAGCTTTATTGTAAAACGCTTACATAAAAGACGTAATAGATTTATTTTCGATAATTGTTCACTTTTTATAGATTCTTCCCACTATAATTAATGCGAAAGTGTAATATCTTTTAAAATTAATAGATTATTTTTTTATTGTGACTGATTATGTATTAGATCTGAATTAAATTGAGGTAAGATATAAATAAATCACGGTTAATTTCCTATACAAATAAAGATACTTATAAATGGTGGAAATTATAATATTTGCAAAATATTACATTTTTATAAGGAAAGCGTTTACAATTATGCTATAATGAAGCAAACCTTTTACTGGATGGGTGTAAAACTATGAAAATAATAGCGCTTTTAGTTTCCAGTTTGCGTTCTAAACTTCTTATTATGTTTATTCTTTTAACAGTGATCCCACTTATTTTTGTAGGAATGATTTCTTATAATAAGTCAGAAAAACTCATTTCTGAGAATGCTTTTACTGCTGCTGAACTTCAAGCGGCCCAGTTAAGTCAGGAAATAGATGTTATCTTTCAGGATGCTCTCCGGTTCACTGAAATAGGTAAGCAAGAAGATACGATGAGATTTTTAATCCGAACTGGTATGGACACATATGAGGAGGCAAAGACAATTTTAAGCCTGTTTGCTTTCTATCGTGAAATTATCCCCTCGAGTAAAAACATTCTGGATGTAAGCATAACGAATCATGAAGGAAAAACGATAAGTGAAAGTAAAGGTGTTTTCAAAAAAGATCAATCAGAACTAGTAAATCTGGTGGAGAAAGAAGTAAATGGCACATCTAATGATATTAAAATCGACACGATAACTATCAATAATATTCCTGTTATTTCGATTACGAGACCGATAATCTGGGATATTACTTATGAAGTCATTGGCTATATTACGATACTTCTTGATTCAGCAGTCGTTCAGGAAAAGGTAGAAAATGCTCTAATCGGAACTACTGGTTCATTTTTCATAACATCAAGTGAGGATGAGAAATTTATATTTCCAAACATGAATGATTCATCCTCATCTTCTAAGAATGATAACTCTTCATTAAAGATTGCTAGTTTTCAAGAGGATTCTTCTGACCGATCTATCTTTACTGTTAGCCACACATCAGATGTTACTGGTTGGAACATAGTTGGTGCAGCTCCTAAAAAAGAAATTATGAAAGATGCTAATGATATTAGAAGTCTTATTGTAGTTAGTGTTTTAAGCAGTATTATTTTCACAATTACGCTTTACTATTTTATTAGTTCTAGACTTATCCGTCCGATACGTAACTTAAAAGAAAAAATGAAGCAAGCTTCTTTGGGTGATCTTGATGTCAAAGTTACAAGTGAGAGTTCGGATGAAATAGCTGATCTAGGTATTTCCTTTAATAGAATGATCACTAAAATTAAATCATTGCTTCAAAATAGTATCGATGAAGAGAAAAAACTCAAAATTGCAGAATTACGTGCATTACAAGCTCAAATAAACCCCCATTTTCTTTATAATACGTTGGATACGATTATTTGGAGTGCAGAAGCAAATAAAGGAAAAGACGTCATTAATATCACGAAGGCCCTCTCCCATTTTTTTAGAATATCTTTGAGTAAAGGAAAAGATTTAATTACGATAGAAGAAGAAGTCAAACACATAGAGAACTAATTAATCATTCAAAAAAACAGATATCGAGATATATTGGATGTAACGATCACAATAAACGAAGAAATTTCGAATTTCATCATCCTAAAACTTACTCTTCAGCCACTTGTTGAAAATGCGATATACCATGGTATAAAAAATAAGCGTGGAAAAGGCCATGTGCGAATCGAGGCTGATTATGATTCGAATGGTCACATTTGTTTCTGTATTTTAGATAATGGCATAGGAATTAAAGAAGAAGACTTGTTAAATATTCGCGATCATTTAGACAAGGGACAAACGTTAAACAAAGCTGACGGAGGATTTGGTATGTATAACGTCCAGGAAAGAACCAAGTTGTTTTACGGCGAACCATTCGGTTTAACGATTGACAGCATTTATGGTACAGGTACAACTGTTTGCTTAACTATTCCTGCTAAGAGGTGATTTTATGAAAAAGATATTTCTGGTCGACGATGAGATTGTTGTTCGTGAAGGAATACGCAACTGTATTGACTGGGAAAGCGAAGGCCTCGTTTATTGTGGTGATGCACCTGACGGAGAAATTGCACTACCTCTCATAGAAAAATTAAATCCTGATATCGTTATCACGGATATTAAAATGCCTTTCATGGATGGTTTAGAGTTAAGTCGCATCCTAAAAGAGAAAATGCCATCTATTAAAATAATAATTCTAAGTGGACACGATGAATTTGAATTCGCTAGAGAGGCAATGCGTATCCAAATAAATGAATACTGTCTAAAACCTATCAGTTCAAATGACCTATTAAACATCTTAACTAAAGTGATTTCACAAATTGACCTTGAGAAACAAAACGAAAAATTATTGGAGAAATTAAAAGATCAAGCGTCACAAAATGTATCACGTTCCCAGGTAGATTTTTTAAAGGAACTGTGTGAAGGAACTTACTCCACCTCTGATGCGATAAATGAAGCAGCGAACCATCGTATAGACATTATTTCGAACTACTACCTAGTTTTAATATTAAAGTTAGAAGATATTCCCGGCGATTTAGAGGAATGGTTAACGGAAGATGTTTCTACGATTAGTTTTAAAAGCAATCTCAAAGAAACAGTATATATAATGAGAAGTAACTCCAGAAATCATCTGGAAAGCCAGGCACTATTAATCAAACATAGATTAATTCATCTATCAAATACTGATCCGGACAATCCGGTGGTTTTTGGACTTGGAAAAGTAAGAAGTCGAGTACAAGGTATTGCTCTCTCCTTCTCAGAAGCAAATGAGGATAAAATATTTTATTGTATTGTAAACAAATATCATTTATTAAAATCAGGCGAGGATGTTTTATCTAAAAAAGATATCCAGCATGTTAATCGTAAAGAATTAATCCATTTTTTGAAATTTGGTGACCTAAAAAACATCGCTCAGTTTTGTGAATACTACTCTGCTCACCTTAATAAACCAAGAAGTCAAACAACCTTTTACTACTATTATTTTTTAATAGATTTTACGATAACTGTGTCAGAATATATGAAAGAACAAGTGCAACCTCCTAAAAGCATAATAGAAGAAATTACAGTGCAAGAAAATAGAATTTCCCGTGTCAGCGAACTTTCGGAAGTATTGGAATATATGAATGAGATACTTTGTATCGTCATTCAAAATCGTGAAGATTCTAATAGTAGATTTTATCCTATTATACAAAAGGCAAAGGAATATATTGAGGAACATTTTAATGAAGCGCATTTGTCTCTTCAAATGATAGCCAGTGAAGTTAACGTCAGTTCCTCGTATTTCAGTCATATGTTTAGTCAGGAAACGAATCAAACCTTAAGTGAATATCTAACTAGGGTACGTCTTGATAAGGCAAAAGAACTTCTAAAAACAACGAATGACAAAACATATGAGATTGCTCATAAAGTTGGTTATAGTGACGCACATTATTTCTGTAAACTGTTTAAGAAAGATACGGGCATGACCACCAAAGAATTCAAAACAAAGGATATGTCACTGGAGTCCTATGTTTAAGGGGGATTACCATGATGAAAATGTTGTTTACAGTAATGACAGGATTATGCGGAATCATCATAATGAGTTCTTGTAATCCCCTTGAGTCCACTGAAAAACCTGTCTCTATAGAACCGGAGGCAGAGCAATCAATTAAAGACGGAGAAAGACTAACTTTTGCCATTGTATACCCTGTGGCACACCCTTTCTTTGAAGGAGTCACATTAAGTGCAAAAGAAACAGCTGAAAATGTCGAGAAAGGAATTGATATTCTTATTCGCGCCCCCGCGGCAGCTAGTGTTGAAGAACAGATTCAAATAATGGAAAACCTGATTCAGCAAAAAGTTGACGGTATAGCTGTTGGACCAACTGATTCTTCTGCATTGACCCCTTATATTAATCAAGCAATAGATGCTGGAATAAATGTGATATGTTTTGATACAGATGCACCTGAAAGCAAACGAATTTCTTATATCGGTACAGACAATCTTGCTGCTGGTAAACATATTGGAGAAGTAGTTGCACGGTTACTGAATGAAGAAGGAACAATCATCGTAAGTACTGGATTATCAACGATGCAGAATCTTAACTCCAGAATTGAAGGGGTCAAAAACACTCTGAAGGATTATCCGAATATCGAAGTTCTCGATATCAGATTCAGTAATGGAATTCCTTCTGATACTATCACAAATATTGAAAATATGATTGAGGACTTTCCCGAATTTGATGCGTTAATCGGAGTAGATTCGCTTTCGGGTCCAGCAGCAGTAACAGTATGGAAAGCTAAAGGGCTTACGGATAAAAAAATGGTTACTTTCGATGATTTACCTATGATTCTTGATGGAATATCTAACAATCAAATATCAAGTACGATTTCCCAAAGTCAGTTTACTTGGGGCGAATTAATTGTAGAAAATCTCTTGGATTCCTATCTTGGCAAAGAGGTCCCCTCTTTTGAAGAGACCGAAACGCTCGAAGTAAATTCTAAAAATATAGATCAGTATATAAATGATTCAAAACTCGTTCCATACAATAATTAAAACTTAAATTTTCATGAAAGCACATTGAAACGCCTATCAAATCTTTATGATTTGATAGGCGTGTTTTTAAGATTAATATGTATACGTTAACAGCTTTCTTTGCACCACAAGTGTCAAGAGAAAAACAGCCTTGACACTTAAATGTTATGGTAAAAGCTCACATTATACAAGTTTTTCTATTATTTTACGTGATTATTTAAGTAAGGTTTTGCAGGAACAAGCGGATGACATCCGCACCACCAATAAAGGTTCCGATCGTACTGCCAATATTACTCAAAACTACTACGAGTAAAATACGTGTTACTTTATTATCCCGGAAGCCTTTAAAATTATAGACATCTTCTGATAAGCTTTCAAAATCACTCACGTTTGGACGCCTAAAATACGTTTGTGTAATTCCAGCAAACCATCCTGCTGCTATAAGCGGACTCAAAGAACTTATAGGCGCAATGAGGAAAGCTGTGAGAACTGCTGCCGGATGGCCAAAGGCAATCAAAGCACCTATTGCAGAAAAAGAACCGTTCCAAAGTATCCAACTAATAATTTGTTGGATCCCATCAGCAGGATTGGCAATTAATGTGTACGCGATAATACCAACTATAGCTAACGGAATTGCCCAAGCAAGAATCTTTGGAATTTTTGATTTAGCTGGTTTTTCGCATAATGCTTCTAAATCGTGATCCTTTTTTATTTCTTCTTTAATACCTGGGATATGTGCCGCACCTAAAACAGCAACGATCTTTTTCCCTGGAGCCTCTTTGATCTTCTGAGATAAATATTGATCCCTTTCGTCTATTAAAGGAACCTTTAATTTTGGAAAAGATTTCGTGAATTCCTCAAGCGCAGAATTCAGCATATCTTCCGACTTCATTCGTTCTAAATCTTTTTCGGAAAGTTCTTCCTTGCTGAAAATACTGGCTACAATAGTTGTAATTAGTTTTGCTTTTCCCCATATACCTATTCCATTCCAAATACGAGAAAAAGTGATTTGAATATTCCTATCTGCAAGTACTACTTCAGCCCCTAAATTATTTGCTGATTCAATCCCTTGAATCATCTCTTGACCGGGCTTTATATCAAATTGCTTTGCCATTCTTTTTTGGAAAGAAGATATCAGTAGATTCATAAGAAGTAAGGTAGCTTTCTTCTCTTTCACAACTTTAAATATGTCCATATCCTTCCACTGGCTATCCTGCATAACCGCCGTATATCTTTGTTCATCCAATTCCACACATACAGTATCTGGTTTTTCAGCTTCAATAACTTCTTTTACTTGTTCGGCACTTTGCTTGGAAACGTGAGCAGTGCCTATAAGGATCAGTTCCTTATCACCTATGTTTAATCTAGTTATATTTTGCTCTGTCATATATTTCCTTCCTTTTAACTATTCACTGGTTACGATAGTTATTATATTATTTGATTCAATGGTTAACAATAATTAGCATAACACTTATCTTCATTATATCGCTATGTTATCAATAGTGTAAGTATAATCTATCTAGTGAATTCTTGTAACCGTTATTTACACACTGATATAAATAATAAATAGAATCATCACGAATACTTTGACATTCTCTATTGATTGATGTAAATTATCTATTGGGCGAACATTAATACTGAAAAAATATTTATTATTCGTTTTTAGGAGTGGATATCATGGATAATGCGTTTGATTATGAAGATATACAGTTAATTCCGGCAAAGTGTGTAGTGAAAAGTCGATCCGAGTGTGATACAACGGTTGAATTGGGTGGACGTTCTTTTAAATTGCCTGTTGTACCTGCGAATATGCAGACAATTATTGATGAAAAAATTGCAACTTTTTTAGCAGAGAAAGGCTATTTTTATGTAATGCACCGTTTTGAGCCGGAAAAAAGACAATTATTTATTAAAGATATGGAGTCACGAGGTCTATTTACCTCTATTAGTGTAGGAGTCAAAGCGGAAGAATATAAATTTATCGAAGAATTAGCCTCCGAAAGTCTTATACCTGATTACATTACTATTGATATCGCTCATGGTCATTCAAATGAAGTGATTGAGATGATTCAACATATTAAAAAACACCTTCCAACAAGTTTTGTTATTGCTGGAAATGTTGGTACACCAGAAGCTGTACGTGAATTAGAGCACGCTGGTGCCGATGCAACAAAAGTCGGTATTGGTCCAGGTAAGGTTTGCATTACAAAAATTAAAACAGGATTTGGAACTGGTGGATGGCAATTAGCTGCTCTTCGCTGGTGTGCAAAAGCAGCTAGTAAACCAATTATTGCTGACGGAGGCATCCGTACAAATGGAGATATCGCTAAATCATTCAGATTTGGAGCGACAATGGTGATGATTGGTTCCTTATTTGCCGGTCATGAAGAATCACCTGGTGAAACGTTTGAGAAAGACGGGAAGCTTTTTAAAGAATATTTTGGTTCAGCTTCAGAATTTCAAAAAGGTGAAAAGAAAAATGTTGAAGGTAAAAAAATGTATGTTGAACATAAAGGTTCACTGGAAGAAACGCTGAAAGAAATGGAACAAGATCTCCAATCCTCTATCTCTTATGCTGGAGGAAATAAGTTGGAAGCAATTCGCACTGTTGATTACGTCATTGTGAAGAATTCTATCTTTAATGGCGATAAAGTCTACTAGGACTAGGCTTTGCTAGACAAATCGAATACGTTTATGAAATGAGCGGGGATTTTTCAATCCTCGTTCTTTTTTTGATTATCCTATTTAAACTTTCTGTAAATATTTATCAGATTAAAGGAATTGATACCTTGAGGTTGGTATATGTATAGAGAGATAATAGACTAACCAAGTTGAGGTGATTGATTGAAATGATACATAATACTGCAATTTTTGCTCACAGGGGTTCTGCTGGTACTCATCCCGAGAATACAATGTTATCTTTTGAGGCTGCCTTAAAAGCTGGTGCGGAAGGCATAGAATTTGATGTGCAGCTAACGAAAGATGACATCCCTGTAGTGATTCATGACGAGACGGTTAATCGATCGACTAATGCTTATGGATGGGTTAAAGACTTCACCTACGAGGAGTTGAAATCATTCGATGCTGGAAGCTGGTTTGCGCCTTCTTTTCAAGGAGTCACGATCCCATCACTTGAAGAATTATTTAGGTGGGCTGTCCATACACCACTTATATTAAACGTAGAACTTAAAAGTGGCGTTATTCATTACCCTGGCATGGAAAAAATAGTGATAGATCTGATCACCAAGTATCAGTTAAAAGATAGTGTGATTATTTCATCATTTAATCATTATAGCCTTGTTGAGTGCCATCGATTAGATCCTGAAATGGAGACAGCTTTTTTATTCATGGAAGGCCTGTACGAGCCATGGAATTAAGCGCATAGTATTGGGGCTAGTGGATTACACTGTTTTTTACCAGTAGCAAGTAGTCCAGATTTACTGGCTGGTGCTCATCAAGCAAGTATGCCAGTTCGACCATTTACTGTGAATGAAGACGACCATATTCAAGCTTTGATAAAACGAAATTGTGCAGCGATTATTACTGATTGGCCAGAAAAAGCAGTACACATTCGTAAGGCAATGCAAAAGGGATAAACTGGAGGCGTTTTAATGACACAGGATAAACCATTTTCGTACGGGAAAATATTCGCTATTGGCAGCGGATTCTTTGCTTTAACGCTTGTATGGACGTTTTATAATGCTTATATGCCGCTTCTTCTTGGTGACTACATTGAAAGTAGAGCTATTCGAGGGGGAATAATGGGTTTAGACAATTTACTTGCGGTCATCCTCATACCCTTTATTGGTGCTTGGTCGGATAAAGTTGATACTAAGCTTGGTAAGCGACTGCCTTTTATTGTCGTAGGTATGCCGGTTGCCGCTCTTTTCTTTATTCTGATTCCATATGGAGCTTTGAATACACTATGGCTGCTGCTGGCTATAGATATCATGTTTTTGCTTGCAATGACGATTTATCGTGCACCAGTTATCTCATTAATGCCTGATCACACCCCTTCTGAAAAACGGTCAACAGCGAATGGGATTATTAATCTCATGGGTGGTATGGGCGCGCTAATTGCATTATTTGGTTTATCCTCCTTATACGGAATAGACAGGACTCACCCGTTTATTGTGGCTGGGATTCTTCTATTACTGTCATTTATATTTCTTTATTTTACTGTAGATAGACGTCCGCCTTATGTTGGTTCATCCAAAGACGAAATAGAGGCAATACAAGCGTCTAAGTCTTTTTTTCATGGATTTGGCAAAATATTAAAGCCTGAGTTCAGAGGACATTTCTTTATCCTTTTGGCGATCTTTTTGTATTTTATTGGTTATGCAGGTTTAGAAGCACAATTCACAGTATACGCTGTTGAGTTCTTGAAGATGGAAGCCGGTAAGGCAGGTTTTACACTTGGATTTTTCAGTTTAGCTTTTGTTATTTTTGCTGTTCCTGCTGGTCTTTTGGGAAGTAAGCTCGGTAAATTGCCGATTATGCTCATAGGTTTAGTTATTTTACCACTCACATTCATTTCCATTCCTTCTCTCCCGTTATTAAATACTGTATTTCCGGAATTAAACCAGGTGCTGGTTTTGCAACTCGTTCTGTTTAGTGGAGGAATAGCTTGGGCGTTCATTAATGTGCAAGCCTATCCTTTAGTTGCTGATCTAGGTGGAATGAGTAAGATCGGTTTTTTCACAGGATTATATTATTTGTTCTCCATGGCCTCTTCTATTATTGCTCCTGGATTACTTGGTTTAATAATGGATGTGTTCTCCCCTCCTTCTTTATTTTATGGAGCAGCTTTGACGTTTGTGATTGCTTTTTATTTCTTGAAAAAAGGAAGTAATATTGTTAGTAAAAATAAAGCTCAGATTAATGACAGTATCTCATTTTAACAAAAGGCGTAAAAGTAAACTAAAGAGGATGTCCCTAAGGTTTTTTCACCTTTCGAGACATCCTCTTTTCAATATAATTTATTTATTTAATAGTTTAAAGACTTGCTCTACATCCTTATCTCCCCGACCTGACAAATTAACAATAATGATGTCATCGTGACTCAGTTCTTTTGCAAGTTTAATAGCATAGGAGATGGCATGGGCACTTTCTAAGGCTGGAAGGATTCCTTCTTTTTTGGATAGAAGCTGAAAGGCTTCCAGGGCTTCATCTCCAGTTACTGTAACATATTCAGCTCGTCCGGATTCCTTTAAATAACTATGCTCTGGACCAATGCCCGGATAATCTAACCCTGCAGAAATGGAATAAGTTGGTTTGGGATTTCCTTTTTCATCTATCAACGTCAAACATTTAAATCCATGAATAACCGCTGAGACACCTTCTGTTAAGGTCGGTGCTTCAGCTGGCTCTACACCAATTAATCGAACGTCTTCCTCGTCGATATAATGCGCGAATGCTCCGATAGCATTGCTCCCACCACCAGTACAAGCTACGACAGCTGTTGGGAGTTTACCTTCTTTTTCTAAAATCTGTTTTTTCGATTCCTCACTTATAATTGATTGAAAATGTTTGACCATCGTAGGGAATGGATGTGGACCTACAGCAGAACCTAGTAGATAGAAAGTATGTTGATAGTTTTCTACTAAGTCATTTAAGGCAGCATCTACAGCATCTTTTAATCTTCCTTGACCGGCATCAACAGAGATAACTTTTGCACCTAAAACCTCCATACGAAAAACATTCAATGCTTGACGTTCCGTATCCAGTTTACCCATGTAAATGATACATTCCATTTTGAACATTGCGCAAGCAGTTGCCGTGGCTACACCATGTTGACCTGCACCTGTTTCCGCAATAATTCTTTTGGCACCCATGCGTTTAGCAAGCAGTATTTGACCAATGACATTATTAATTTTATGGGCTCCCGTATGATTTAAGTCTTCCCGTTTGAGATATATTTTGGCTCCGTTCGCATATTCAGTAATGTTTTCAGCAAACGTTAATGGGTTTTCTCTACCCACATATTCTTTTAAATAATAGTTATATTCTGCAATAAATTCAGGATCATTCTTGTAATATTCAAAGTTTTCTTCGAGTATGTCCATGACCTTTTGAAGTTCTTCAGGAATGAAACTACCTCCAAACTCACCAAAATACCCTTTTTTCACTTCAACTTCTCTACTCATCTCAGCTACACTCCTCTATTCTCAGCTATTTTATAAAGATGAGTTTAATTATAAAGCTTTACTACTTTTCTATCAATATAAAAGTACAATAATTTTAATACTTTTCTGAATTTTTATCGATCGAACAGTTAAGCAGAGTGCCGAATGGTCTTTTTCAACACATTTTCATAACCTTTGATTAACTCCGCTAAGATTTCATCCCATGATTGAGTTAAAGCGTATGTTCTTGCCTGAGAGCTCATTTCTTTCCTTTGCTCCTCATTTGAAAGTAATCGTTCCGTATATTTTATAAAATACGTTGTGTCATCAGGAGGACATAAAAAACCAGTAGTATCGTGGTCAATCAAATGTTGAACCCCTCCTGCTTTTGCTCCTATAACAGGTAACCCAGCGGATAAAGCTTCGAGCACAACATTTCCAAATGTTTCCGTAGAGGATGGGAAAATGAACAGATCACTTGAAGCGTACACTTCAGCTAGTCCCTCTCCTTCTAAAAAACCTGTAAAGGTCACTTTTTCCTGATTAGCTTGTTTTAATTGGTTTAATAAAGGTCCATCACCTGCAATAATGAGGTGTGTTTGATGATATAGGGTGGGAGGAAGCGAGTGAAAGGTGTCTAATGCTATTTGGACGCCTTTTTCAGCGGATAATCGTCCAACGTACAATAAAATATTTTTTTCTTTTATTCCGTATTTTTTCTTCAGTTCAATTGTACGATTGGCAGGGGAAAAAAACTGATTATTGACACCTCTTCCCCAAACATCAATTTCAGAGTGGATTTTGTGTTTATATAATTTATCTCTTGTACTAATAGATGGAACATACAGTTTTTCAAATGAGCGATGGAACCACACCATATACCGCCAATACCATGTTTTTAAAAGTGGTAAGTGATAATAGTCCAGATATTCGTCAAAGTGCGTGTGATAGGAAGCTACCATTGGAATATTGTATTTTTTACCGTAGTAAAGACCGTAAAGACCAACGTTAAATGGAGTCACTATATGAATGAGGTCCGGTGAAAAATCATGAAGAGATTGTTTCAACAGGTTCATATTCGGAAACGCCAGTCGGCATTCAGGATATAAAAGCAACGGGATACTCGCTAATCTCTCAACACTAGTAATGTCAGGAGTACTGAGCTGATTTTCAGGTACAAATAATTTGTATTCAATACCTACTTGATCCAAATAATCCGTCAATCTCTTCAACGTTCTGGCTACTCCGTTTATTTCTGGGGAATACGTATCAGAAAAAATTGCTATCCTCACTTTATAACCTCCCAATTGATCATTAACTATCTGTTTCAAACTTAACAGATAATTGTGAACTCATTGTTGAGGCAGCATAAAGGTTTTGTTTTCTCGTAAACAAAATCTATACATATTCTTTACAACATTCATTTAACTAGCTTACCTACTGAAAAATTTGCTAACAGCAATGAGAGATGATCGCTTCACAAACTTCATTAGGACGTTCTTCGGTAATAAGATGTCCAGTCTCTTTGAAGGTGATCATCCGAGCTTCGGGTAAATCTTCCGCTAATTTATTACCAATGTGAATAGGGACAACGCGGTCTTCTTCTCCCCAAATTAATAAAGAGGGTATGGCTATCTCTTGAAGCTGTTCCGATGTTAAGTCTCCTTCCCTGTAACGTAACAGCCTAGCAAGACCTTTATAGAAGTTTTTATCTGTTAATGGTTTACCAAACTCTTCAACATGTTTTTCTGTAATCAATGATTGATTATACACGACATTTTTTAATGCTTTAACAACGCCTGTCCGATTAACGTATAAATAAATGAATCTATCAAAAAAAGGAAGGTAAGAACTGTAAATCCAAATCTTGCGTGATTTTTTTAGGTAACCAGAACATCCAAGTAATACTAGCCCCTTCACTCTTTGCGGCATTAATTTAACAACATTCAAAGCAATTTGTCCTCCCATAGAGTGACCAGCTATATAAAATTGCCCTAAGTTGAAATAGTCTGCACATTCTTTCACAAATTTAGCGTAATTATGGTAGGAGTATATAAAGGATTGTGATTTTTCACTTTTTCCAAAACCAGGAAAGTCAATCGCAATTACAGAGTAATGCTCTTGAAGCATAGGGGTAATACGATGAAATGTATACGTTGAAGACAAGAAACCATGTAAAAGTAAAATAGGAGGTTTGCCATTCATGACATACTCACAATGAATCTCTAATCCATCTATTAAACATATTTCATTTTTTATATCGAGCTTTTTCATCACTTTTCTCCTCTATTAATTTCTATAACCTCTCTTAGACAACATTCCCTAATACAGTAATTTAATCCTTGAATTTTTGTAAAACTTTATGTAAAGAGCTCAAAATAGAGAAAAGTGAAGATGAAGTACTGACTGTTCTATTAAGGAAAACTCACAGCGTCTTATTTTACCTTATTAAAATAAAAAAATGCCTAATCTCTCGAGGAGAAATCAAGCATAAAAAAATTTTCTATTCGTTTAACTTAACAATTCTGACTCCATATATACCTCCAGCAATTTTTCCTTCGGAGGACTTAAATTTTACTTCTATCTTTTGTTTTCCTCTCAATAGATCCTGTGGTATAGCATATTGAACTTCAAATGTACTAACAGGTGAACCGTGACCATCCAACGTTTGATTTACAATTGGGGTGTCATCAATTAAAATGTTAAATTCACGAACGTATTTTTTCTCATTTTCTATTATTGTTCGATCGCCGCCAAAATAGGTTACTTCTAAATACATTTTTTTGTCCGATTCAACAGCCATGTCGTAGCTAAAGAATCCTCCATCTCTTGCATCACGCCATCCTCTTTGGACAAGTGCCAGATAGTCAGATTGCGAATTTTGTTTTTGGATATTGTGTTCCACTTCAGGTTGTTGTTCATTTGGCTGAACCTCATCTACCGTATGTGCTCGACGTTTTTCGAGTTCATCTTGCACTTTATCCTCAAACACTTCAAATTCTTGTTGCTCCATCACATTCCAATACAATGTGTACCTTTCATGATGGAGATTATAAAATGGAACAAGAGTCAGTTTTTGATTCCCAGGTTGACCAATAGCATCTGTCTCAAATGTTAATTGTTTACCATCGACTTGTTTTAGCCAATCCTGCACATTTTCTTTGTCTGCTACAAGTGTAGGCACATGAATTAACGGGTGATTATTTAACTTTAAGTGATCAGCAAGAATGTCACTTTCAGGGAAATTTTCTTTCCCTAATGCCCCAGCTAGTACTAGAGGACCATACATCATTCCTATTTTATTCGATTGATCTTTTGCTTTATAGGTATGCAGATTCATAGGGAGATGAATGTCAACGGTATCCCCAGATTGCCATTCTCTACTGAGTGTTAAATATCCATTTTCAGAGCGAGAATACTTCTCTTTACCATTTATCACAACGGATACTTCGCCTGCAACCCAATAAGGAACACGAATATGAAGATTTAATCGTTCACTTTCCGCTTCTTCAAAAACTAACGTAGTCTTATCAGTGTTCGGAAAATCTGCCTTCTGTTTGATTTTAACCTGTTTTTCATCCATATCAAGTTCCGATGAAATAAACAAATTTACATATAAATCGTCATTACTTGATTGATAAATGTTTCGCGTATAACGAGCCGGGTTTTCCATTCCTGTTCCTGTACAACACCAAAAAGAGTCATCTGGTGAGCAATAGACCTTGAAATGGCCAGGTTGTGAAGAAATAAAATATGTTTTCATTCCTGAATCTGGATCTTGAGATGCTAATATGTGATTGTATAATGCTCTTTCATAATAATCAATGTGTTTAGCCTCCTTGAACCAGTCAAACATATGCTCCGTCAGCTTCAACATATTGTAAGTGTTACAAGTTTCCGTTGTCTGAACACCAAGTTTTTCGTCATTGCTTGGACCAAAATGTTCATTAATACTATTTCCGCCAATAATATAGGAACGAGATTCTGTAACTAGATCCCAAAAGAAACATGCTATTTTTTTATACTTCGTATCCCCAGTGATATTAAAAAGTTTTGCAGCACCGATTACTTTAGGAATTTGAGTATTTGCATGTTTTCCTTCTAGGTCATCAATTCCTTTTGCTAAAGGGTCCAGTACAGCAAGATGGCAAAATCGGATAGCGAGATTTAAGTAGTCTTCATTTCCTGTAATCGTGTACAGATCAGCCATTGCCTCATTCATACCACCATGCTCACAAGTAAGCATTTTTTGAAATTGCTCTTCGGACAAATTATCCGTGCCTTTCTTCGCCCAGTCTGCTAGATTGATAACAACCTCCAGAGCTTTATCATTACCAATAAGTGTATAAATATCTATGAGTCCGGCAAATATTTTATGTAAGCTGTACCAAGGAACCCATTGTCCAGCCAAACTAAAATGTTCTACTTCAAAATCGCCGGAAAAAGCTTTGTCATAACAATCTCTGGGAAATCCACTTACATAACCCTTATCATCAAAACGTTGAATATGAGCAAGTTCGTCAACGGCATATTCCAATTTTTCTAAGAGCTTACCATCTTTTGTAATCGTGTACATTTGAGCAGCAGCTGATAACCAATGTCCTATCGAGTGACCACTTATTCCTGTCGATTCCCACCCACCATATCGGGGCTTTTTAGGTTTTTGTGAAGCCGATTCATAACAAGGTGCGACTAAACGATCAACATCAAGATAGAGCAAGTAATCTTTTCCTTTTTGCTGCGAATCCTTGAATATACCACTTAATAAAGTAACTTTATCCATATAATCGTCCTCCTTTTAACCCTATTAAACCTATTTAATTAATATATAGATTAATTAGATAATATAAATAAATATTATCATAGAATTAAATATGGTAATAGTGGAATGTGTATTTCTCCTGGATAATCTGGTATTTCAAACACAACAAATCCGAATCGGGTTGAACGATTCGGTAAGGCGTAACATTTTTAGTTTGTTTTACCGGGATTCTATCATTTTATACAGCATACGAGCTAATTAAATAGCGCTCAATAAATTCGGCGAGACCATCGTGTTCATGATGACCGGTGACGAAGTCCGCAGCTTCTTTTACCAAACTACCAGCATTACTCATAGCGACGCCTGTTCCTGCATTGCTAAGCATTTGGATATCGTTTGGTCCATCCCCTATGGTGACTACTTCAGTCGTTGGAATACTATAGGCCCGAAGCAATGTTCGGATAGCAGACCATTTTGATACGCCATTAGCGAGAATTTCAAATCCATCATTCCAATCAATGACCTCACCATGCTTTGAAAACTTCCTTGCAAACTCTGTACTCGAAGTTCCTGTCCGAATACTATACTTTAGTACATCCCGATAGTTAGCAAGCCTTAAATCTCCAATATAGGATGGAGGTATGTTCCCCTCTCTCGTCCACTCATCTATTTCAATACTGGTCCGTTTACAATATAGTCCAGTTGCCGTATGAACAATGACATTGCAAGGATCATCCCCCGTCAATTGGTGAAAATACTCATCATCTAATAGAATTGTTTTTTTCTGAATCGCTTTACCTGTTCGACCATCGTGAATAGAAGCCCCGTTCAGACATATCATTGGTGTCATTAATCCTAGCGCTTTATGGTAGGGAGCAGTAATTTCATATTGTCGGCCTGTTGCGAGAAAAACTTTGATCCCTTGGTTAATTAGTGCATGAATTGCTTCCTTATTTCTCTGAGAAATTTCGTTTGAAGTTGTTAAGAGCGTTCCATCCATGTCGATAAACACTGCGCGCACATCCATCGTAAAAATTACCTCCTCGTTTCCTTTGATGAGATCATCGTATCATCTGGATATTAAGAACTTTTTAACGGATTGTTTTATTTAGATGAATTTCGTAAAGCAAACGTAAAGGAAAATATCACATTCCGTTTCTGGTGAAGTAGCAGTTTTAATTTATATGAACCCGTTTCCCCTATTATTAGGGATCTAAAGGCTATCTATCTATTAAGGAAGAAACAAATCTATAAAAGCTTTTTGTTACTAAACTATTTCAAAAACGATAAATAAAGTGTGCAGTGAACTGCCCAACTTAGTCAATTACTTTCTGCATGAGATTTTGCATGGATCGTTTTCTAACTTAAATAAACCAAGGTGGTTCACAAAATGTTCAATGTCTTCCTTTTCCCTGTGATATAAATCACTTAGTTTATCTGAATTTCAATTTATAATTACCTTAGACATACAGTATTTAGCTGAAACTGCATGTATCTAATTATAGGAGGTTTTCTATTATGGGATGTAAGGTATTTACAGTAATTACTAGCGCTATTTTATTACTGACGTTAGTTGGTTGTGGGGGAAATGAAAATGCTCCTTCAAGTGGAGGCAACGAAGTTAGTTCAGAGGTTACGATTGAAAGGGTTAATTGGGAATTTGACTCTGATACTTACACTATTCCTTCAGGTGAAGCAGTAGCAATTAATTATGTAAATGGTGAGGGTAACCATGGGATTAAGATTATAGGTACGGATGTAGATATTGAAGATGGAGAAAGTGCAACTGTTAACCTTGAACCTGGGGAGTATAAAATGCAGTATCATGTGCGGAGCAGATCACGATGATATGACAGCAATGCTTGTTGTTGAATAACTAACATTACATGACGTTAAAGTATGTTTCTATTGCTTTAACGTTTTTTTGTGTAAATAAAAATTGATTAAGTCTTAGTGTTTAGAGATTGTTATTTTCGTCGATCGAACAGAGGAAAGTCTCTTTTCCCCATAAGTGAAGTGATGGTGAAAATATTTAATTCTATTCGATCGTCATCTATTTTAGTTATTTATAACTTCATTAAAGTGTGTTACATTTAAAGAAGTATTTAATATATCCCTTTCAACTCTCCTCACATCTGTTCTTCTAAGCTAATTACGTGATGAGACATTAGGCAATACTGGTATGTATAATATTCTAATATTTTTGCAGAAAGGATTTTAACACTATGGACTATATTCCTTACCTCATCATAACCTTAATTATATGCTTAGCAGGTCTTGTCGGAACCGTTCTTGTTGGTATGAAACCAGATGACAAAAACTATAGTAAAGACACAAAATCTCGCTTGATTATTTTAAGCATTATTTATGTTGTAACGTTTGTTCCAGCACTTATAGGGACAATTGTTTATTTCTTCTTTGTATAGTTTGAGCTTTAATTTAAATTAGCTAAATAGATTGAATTTGCTTTCTCAATCAAAACTGCCCCCCTCGTATTACGAGGGGGGCAGTTTTGATTACATGAGAGCAATGACTATTTATTCAATAATTTGAATTGACAGAAATCTTTCTGTCATAAAACCTTACGCAATGGAACATTAATTAACTAACCTGTACTATACTAAAATTATCAAAGGAGGGGATACACAAATGGAAAACATTGAACTGTCCCTATATACAGATGAAGAAGTATACTGGGCTATCTATCAATATGAGCAAAATAGAAAGCAAACAAAATATAAATTGGTTCGTAACAGAAATGAGCGTTTGTATAAAAATGCTACTAGAACAAGTATCTGTACTTGATTAGGACTTCCATGCTAAAAGTGAATTTAATCAGTTGTTTTATACTTAATAATAACAAATGGAGGATATACAAATGGAAAACATTGAACTGTCCCTATACACAGATGAAGAAGTATACTGGGCTATTTACGAATACGAGCAAAAAAATCAACATAAATAAGCAAGGTGGTAACTATATAAAAATATAAAGTTCGTGAGAAGGAGAGTGACTTATAAGTCACTCTCCTTCATATCTATGCACTATGTTAACTAAAATGAGCTGGGTCATTTTTATTTATAATACCTTCGAAAAATCTTTCAGTTTATTTACATAATAATACATGTAAAGGAGAAATATTCTAGATAGAGGTGAACAAAAAGCAATGTCTAATAAGAAAAAAGGAAATAGTACTCCTGATGACCTTGGACTTGGAAATCAAAGCAAAAAAGCTAGGAAAAGAGCCGTAAGAGAAGATAAAAAGAAATAACTACACTGGTTAAAGTTATATATAAACAAAGCACTTGTTCGATTAATCGAACAAGTGCTTTGTTTAGTTTAAATATGTTTTTTTGATATTACCCTTTGCTATAGATTAACTAATTACTATCGTCAGCGAGAAACAAAACGATTACCTGTTTCCCAAAACCGCCAAGGATAATCTTTTGCCTCGCCACTATTTGCAATTCCAATTCTTGGTCCGTGGGAAATAGAGAGTGGTGTTTCACCTTCAGCGATAAAAATGGTATCACTATCTAATGGTTTTCCATAGTCATTCATTGTGATACCCATTGCTTTTGTAAGTTTTCCCGGGCCACTCGTTAAATCTGTTTCTTTTTTTACTTTATCACGTCTTTGATACATTAGTTCAATCCCGGAAAGAGGTTCAACGGCCCGAATTAACACGGCTTGTGGTTGGCCTTCCTCTCCGCAAACAACGTTAACGAGACAGTGCGTGTGCATCGAATACGTGTAAGTATATCCTGGTGGACCAAACATGACCTCCGTTCGTTTCGTTCGTCTGTTTTGATAGCTGTGAGCTGCTTGATCCATTGGTCCCATGTAAGCCTCTGTCTCCACAATTCTACCTGCCGCTATGCCCTCTTCTGTTTTTTTCGCAAGTAGTTTCCCTAACAAAGACTTGGCCAACATTAACGCTTCTTGTTCGTAAAAGGTTTTAGACAAAGGCTGTAATAACATCTGATTTCTCCTGACTGTTATTCATGTATTAATTTCTTGCAATGATATAGAAAAGATAGATTACATAAGCGATAACTAGGAATATCCCTTCATTTTTACCGATTTTAAAATGACTTCTAGAAAAGACAAGCAATACTACGGTGAGGATAATCATTAATAGTACATCAATAAAGATTTTTGGATCAATTTGCAAAGGAACAATGAAGGCCGAAGCACCTAGTACAAACAAAATATTAAAGATGTTACTTCCAACAATATTACCCAATGCAATTTCTGTTTGTTTTTTTATAGCTGCTGTAATAGAAGTAACAAGTTCGGGTAGAGATGTTCCAATAGCGACAATAGTCAAACCAACTAATGTTTCACTCATGCCTAATGCATAAGCAATCTCAGTACTACTATTAACGACTAAATTTCCTCCAAAAATGATTGCAGCAAGACCGATAAGAGTTAAGAAAATTTGTTTGCCCCATTTAGGACTTGGACTATCCTTTTGTTTTTCTTCAACTAGAGGACTGATATTATTTCTGTTTGCTCTTGCAACCTCCAAAATATAGTAAATGAAAACTGAAAGGATCAAGAATAAGACTAAGCCTTCACTTCTTGTTATAACATTCAAATTTCCAGACTGTAACACAATGTCACTCATAAATATAAGTAAGGCAACACTTGCTAGTAATGTAAAAGGGATTTCTTTTCTTATCGTTTCATTCTCCACTGTTAAAGGAGCAATGATAGCAGTTACACCAACTACAAACGTGATGTTAAATATATTACTACCTACTACATTCCCCATTGCAACATCAGCATTTCCATTCAATGCTGCCATTATACTAACTGTAGCCTCGGGTGAACTCGTACCAAAAGCTACAATCGTTAATCCTATAAGCATCGGTGATACGTTAAGTAAGCTTGCAATGTTAGAAGAGCCATCCACAAAATAATTAGCGCCTTGTATTAATAAAGCAAATCCAATAATTAAAAATAAATATTCCAATGTCGTATTCCACCTTTCTTAAAAAACATTTATAAAACCTTTTGAGATATAGTCTGCTACTTAGATTTACTAATCTCGATTTAACGCTTATCTTAAAACTCTTGCGTATTGATTATTCTTCCTACGTTAAGAAATACCTGAACTGAATTTTACTGTAAAAAATAATCACAGTTGTCAATTTGCTGGTTACTATTCTTTGACATTAAAATGACCCTCTAATATTTCTGTAAGATAATGAAAAGGAGTTGTTTCTATTTGTCCATACGTCTTTTCTGTGTGAATATGAGTTGCGTTAGGTAATTCTCTTTTCAATTGTTTTCTCAATTTTTCACCTGATTGATCAGCATCAACTAGAATATAAACATCCAAATCTTCTATTGGAAAAATAAATCGTTCCAATTTCTCATCGCTTAGCGTGCCGTAAGTACAAATCACTTCCACTGCTTCATCAAGTACTTGCTTCACTCGTTTACGATCGTTCTTCCCCTCTACGATCAAAACTTTATCAATCATCATTTATCCTCTCGCTTTTGAGTGTCTTTTAAAAAGATTTCTTCTACGTACGATATAACTAACAGATTTCTAAAGATAATTCTTTTCTATACCAATATATTTCTCTTGAATTGCCAAAACTAAACATACAATGCAAATCATAAAGGAGGTATTTGATCATGGGGAAAAAAACGGTAACAGGAACAGATATTAATGAAGTTAAACGTCTTAATGATAAGTCTGGATTGACCTATAACGAAGCAAAAGCGGTCCTAGCTTCGAAAGAAAACAATAATGTGAAATCTAAGAACTAAATGTAAATTAAAAAGGCTTCTCCCGGCTTTTCATGGGAGATGCCTTTTTCTTTAATTATATCTGTGTCACTTTAATCTTAGCGATAATTCACGTACTGTACTGGAATAGACAGGTCTGACTCTCTAATAGCAGCGATAACTGTCTGTAGATCATCTCGGTTTTTACCACTCACCCGAATTTGGTCGTCCTGAATTTGAGTTTTTACTTTCAGACCTTTATCTTTAATAAGCTTCGTAATTTTTTTAGCATTATCTTTATCGATACCCTGGACAAGTTTTGCCCGTTGACGAACAGTACCACCAGATGCACCTTCCAATTTTCCGTAATCAAGACTTTTCAAAGAAACCTCTTGTTTAATGAGCTTACTGATGAAGACATCTTTTAACTGATCCATCTTGAATTCATCATCAGAAACAAGAACGAGCTCTTCTTTTTCTAAAGAAAGACTACTTTTACTTCCTTTAAAATCATAGCGAGTTTGTATTTCCTTCGTCGCCATCACAACCGCGTTTTGCACACGGGAAAAATCTACTTGGGAAACAATATCAAATGAACTTTCTTTAGCCATAATATACCTCCGAATTATTTGTCTTCATTATTATAGATGATATTCGTTTCCTCTTCAACCAAGATCCACTAAAATAGATAGGTACATTGTAAGTAGAAAACAAACATTTTTACATTCACATTGAAAGATGATTAAATAGTTATGGTTTAAAAATGCGCATTCAGAATGTGATGTTTATCCGTCATAATGGCGAATTAAATTATAAGTCTCTATTATAACAGATATCCCTAATGTTCTTGTTATGTAACTAACTATATCGAATTGACGAATGATAGTTTTCCCAAAAAATATTATAAGTTCCTTCAAAGAAAGCGGATGTTCTATTCTAATTTTAAAGTGAACGGTGTATAGTCATCAATACAGCATAATTGAAAAATAAAAACGCTAGGATATTTATCCAAGCGTTTTTAAGCGTATTTCTCTCATAAAACAATACTTAATTAATTTAACACCCGTAGTTCAACTGATCGACGTCCGAATGATAAGGCATCTCCGCAGTTGGACATGTATATATCAATCTTATTTCCATTGATTGCGCCACCAGTGTCAGCTGCTAAAAATGTCCCATAGCCTTTCACTTCAACTCGAGATCCAAGTGGAATGACGCTCGGGTCAACTGCAATAACCTTACTGTTAGGATTTCTATTTAAATCAATTCCTGTACTCGTAATTCCTGAACACCCTGCGCAAGAAGCAGTGTATGCTGTTGCGGAAAATGTTTTCCAGCTCTGTACTTCTGAATCAGAAGATTTAGAGTTTGACGGTCCCCTGCTAGTCAAGGTTTCAGAGTTGCTTGAATTGCTTGAAGTGTTTGCTGTTGAAGAATTATTGTTATTAGTACTAGTATTATTATTATTACTATTATTAGTGTTATTATTATTTTCTTTTGATTGATTTACAGGTTTTTCTTGGATAACGGCGGCTTTCTCAGCTTCAGCCTGAGCCTCTTTTTCAGCATTTTGCCTTTGAACTTCTGCTTCAATCCTCTCACGTATATCTTCTTCCTTTAAAGCAAGATCTTGCTCTTCTTTTATTAACTCAGCAATGAGAGCTTCTTGCTTTTCTTCGTTTTCTTTCAAATCATCTCTAATTTGAGTTGTTTCTTCACGTTGTTCCTTAATATTAGCATGTAAGACCTCAAGTTCAGTAACTTGATCACGAAGCTCCTGAATAATGTCTTCATGTTCTTTTTGTACATTTTCAAGCTTTTTTTGATTTAGCTCTAATTGCTTAATAAATTCATCATCTGCTTGTGCAATTCTTGAAATCGTCACTACACGAGTCACGAAATCTCCAAAACTTTCAGATCCTAAGACAACTTCAATGTATGAAGTACTGGCTCCACCATTTTTCTGGTAAGAACTCGCTCGGTCTTTTAATAACTCAAATCGCTGATCAATGTCATCTTGAAGTCGTTCCATTTCCACCGTCAAAACTTCGACTTCTTCCTCATTTTCCGCTATATTTTCTTCGGTCTCAATTATCTTCTCTTGATTCTCCGTAATTTTCTCATCTAGATCCGAGAGTTGATTATTTAATACGTCGAGTTCCTGAACTAATGCAATAAGTGAAACCTCTGCATCAGAAAGTTCTGACCGTACAGTTTCTCGTTCTTGTTGAGTTCGTTCTTGCTCATCCTTAAGTCCTTCTGTGGCATAGGCATTATCAACAATAATAGAATGCCCTAACCCTAAGACCAAGGTGGTTACTATTAACTTTTTAAGCACAGATTTTCCCCCTAATAGTTATAAGTTTCCATCTATATCGGCTACAAATGAAAGAAAGTGCTTTTCGTCTCTTCCAAAACAATAACAGAGAAATATGACATTCTTGTAATAAGAGTATTATATTTCTGTATCAAAACTGTAACTTTTCATAGATTTAATCTAATTTTCAGGCGATATTAACATATTTCGCACTAAAATTGTCGCTTATGTCAAAATAACTGTAACAAAACAACAACAATAAAAATCCTTACTGGCTTATATATCAGCAAGGATTTCTATTATAGATTTAATTTCCTTCAATAGTATATCAGTTTTAAAAAGCAATGAACAGAAATTTGTCTTTTATAGAAAGACTGTCCGTTAAAATAGATAAATATTACCAATATATATAAATAATATTGGTATATGCATACTACCAAGTTATCGTAATAATAAATAAAATAAAATAGTTTTGCTTTTTTGGCAACTTTATCTCTTGTCCATCATAGAAGTAGTAAGAGCAAAAGGACTAGAGGTAGGTGATTTTATGAAAACATGGTTAGCAACTATTGAAGTAGCTTTAATCGGGATGGTTTTACTTCGTTTGTTATCAGGTACTTTTGAAATAACAGCAGCTCTTTTAATGCTTAAATTCAACAGTATCGAGAAAGCACTTGCTATTAATGCTGTTTTGGCTATTGTTGGTCCGCTAACATTGATTCTTACAATGTCTTTAGGGCTCATAGGTGTAGCTGGTGGTCTTCCTTTTAGTAAATTATTTGTGATAGGAATTGGTGTTTTTCTGATCCTTGCCGGATTAAAAATGTAAATAATTTATGTTAAAATGGATCATTTCCCATTAGAGCATTTTAATTGAATTCATAAAGTTTCAAAGATGGCAAATTTCATACTGTGTATACCATTGAAGATATTCTACTTTCAATTAGCTAACAAAAGGCAAGATAATGTAGCTATAGTAACATTCAGAGGAAGAAGTTAGAATCCTGTCTAGCTAGGAAATGGTTTATTCCCTTTTGAGGACTATAGCAATTAATGGTTGTTACTAACCAATGTAGATGGATGCACTTACTGCCCCAACATAATGTAATTGTATTTTTAAAGTGTACCTTATATATTTAACTTCAAATTCACTTATTCTCGCTCATGCTCCCGGTTACTACATGCTACGTTTGTAGGTGTTACCAGCGTAGCACCTACCTTGAAAAGAGCTATTCAAACTCTCTTATTCTCGCTCATGCTCTTGGTTTCTGCCTACTACGTTTGTAGGTGCTACCAGCGTAGCACCTACCTCGAAAAGAGCTTTTCAAACTCACTTATTCTCACTCATGCTCTTGGTTTCTACCTGCTACGTTTGTAGGTGCTACCAGCGTAGCACCTACATCGAAAAGAGCTTTTCAAACTCGCTTATTCTCGCTCATGCTCTTGGTTTCTACCTGCTACTTTTGTAGGTGCTACCGCCGTAGCATCTACCTCAAAAAGAGCTTTTCAATCTCGCTTATTCTTGCTCATGCTCTTGGTTTCTACCTGCGACGTTTGTAGGTGCTACCACCGTAGCACCTACCTCCAATATTATAGCCGCAT
>NZ_JBIMEV010000016.1:0-86482 GCF_051262595.1 Salipaludibacillus sp. CF4.18 | reverse complement strand
GTTAATATCAATTTTAAAAACAAAACACTCATTTTTTTGTTAAATTCACGAAGAAAACTATTGTCCTATAAAGAGCAAATAATAATAAAGCTGCTAAAAGAGAACCAGCCATATAGCCTGCAGTAAAATTCCTTGCTAAAAACCATTCTTCATTCATACCAACAATAACACCGATCAGGATTGCTAGCCCTATAATAGCCAGGTTCATTCCAAAATCAAATTTTTGCTCTTTTGAAAATTGCTTTAAAGCAATCATCAGAACTCTCCTCCCCATCTTCCTTGTAAATTAATTATAATAGTTATGATCTAACCGTGCAATAAATTATACAAAGAAGAGAAGAATTTGTTTTATGTTTGAAATTATTTGAATGTTTTAAGGGCTTCACCTAAAGAGGTATTGCCAGATAGAATCTCGATCGTACTATAAAATGTTTCTGAAATTGTGAGTGCATTTACAGCAGCGCTTGCTACGTCCTCACGAGATATTGTCGAGTTTAGATCATCTAACTTTAATTTAGCAGTAATTGTGCCTGTTGCAGGATCATTTGATAAACCGCCTGGACGCAGAATTGTATAATTTAAGGAACTATATTGTAAAGCTTCATCTGCAGCACCTTTAGATTTTAAATAATGTTGTAATTCTTTGGGACCATCCTCTGGTCGATCAGCTAAAATTGTACTAATCAACACAAAACGTTGAACCCCAATTTTTCCTGCTTCCTCAATTGAAGTGACGGCTCCTTTAAGATCAACTGCTTCCGTTTTGTCTTTTCCCGTGTTTCCACCTGAGCCTGCAGCAAAAATAACCGCATCTACCCCATCATAGGCGTGGGAGAAATCCTTTTCTAAATCACCTATTACTACTTCATCTGCTCCAAGCTCATTCATCGTAGCTTGCTGTTCTTCCTTTCGAACCATTGCTTTAACTGTATGTTCAGAGCTTAAACCTAACATTTTCACCATATGTTTTCCTATTTGTCCATTAGCTCCAATTATTAAAACTTTCATTTGTATCTCTCCTTCCATTAATAGTAATTCCCTTCCAAAATTCCATTAAACATTCTTTTGATCATATCAAGGTTCATTATTAGTCAGGAGTAATATTTGATAAAAGCGGTAAGATAAAAGAATGATGTATGAAAGGAGGATTTGATGAAAATTTTGCTTATTTTGCTAGTATTTATTTTAATTTTTCTCTTATAGGGTGCACACAAAAGGAAAAAAATGTTGAAGCAATGACAGAGGAAGACTTGGTTGTTTCCGAAACAGATGCTGGTGACTTTATACTTAGGTTAGTTTCCAAGAATGCAGTGTATGAAGCTGGAGAACCGATAACAATTGTCGGGAAGTTAAAATATAGAGGAAATAAGGAAGAATTAGTGATTACTCACGCCAACAGTCCATTTACATTTGATATTGTAGAATCAACCAGAGGGGTAGAGATCCCGTTTGCTGTAACAAACACTTTCAGAAATACTATTCTTGAATATGATCAATGGTATGAAGAGGAATATGATAAGCAGGCATTACCCAATGATAATAATGATAAGACTGCCGCATTTATGAATTCATATATAAAAGAAGAAGGCTTCCCACCAGGAGAATACGAGGTCGAAGTAAGATCTGAGTTCATGATTAATACTGGTCAAACGAAAGAAGATCATTCCTACACAACATCTATACTGTTAGAAGTAAAAGAATTGAATTAAATTGTTTAAAAACGAATTATAGAATTAATATTAATCTTTGTGATTTGCTATTTATTATATAAATAGTCGAGGGATAAATAATGAAATCCATAAAAGAAGTCTTCAATGACATGTTAAAACTCTTTACCGTTTAAATAAAAAAATTACAGGAATAGACACAACATTCTAAGAAGGTTATTTTTTTTGACGAAAAATGAAGAATAACATTGAGAAACATAGTTTTTAAGGGATAAAAAAATATGTGATTGTATGAGTTATTTGGTAAAATAGGGATAGTATAAAAATGGGACAAGATGGGGGGTGTAAATATGAAAAATATCGATAAAATAAGTGGAGAGAAAAATAATATATTCTCTCTTGTCGATTTTAGCGATGATTTATCTGATGTGATGACCTCATTTACGGCGATATTTGATAATCTTTCAGATGCAGTTATTTGTTTGAATAATAAATGGGATTTCACTTACATAAACTCTGCTGCTGAATCTATTCTCCAAAAGAATCGAGAATCCTTAATTTATAAAGATATTTGGATGGAGTTCCCAAGTTTTGTTCGAACACTACTCTATGAGGGATACCATGATGCACTTATGAAAAATAGACCGGTAGAATTCGATGAATATCTAGCAGAATATGATTCATGGTGGCATATACAGGCTTATCCCAAAAATGGAAGCCTAATAATCATATTCCAAGATATAACAGAAAAACATGTGGCAATGGAAGTAGTAGAAGAAAGTTATCGGACATTATTTCATAAACACCCTGATGCAGTATGTTCTGCTGACTTAGATGGGAACCTCCTGGCAATTAATTCTGCCTTTAAAAAATTATTTCCAATCGATGAAAAAATTTTATTAGGAAGTGATTTTCGTAAATTTTTGCCACGAGGTAAGAAGAGCGTTATGGAAGACTTATTTGATAAAGCAAAGACTGGAAAACCAAATGCCATAGAGTTAAATTTAACATTGGAAGCTGGTACTCCTTTTTATATTTTATTAACTGCCATTCCTATCATTGTACAATCAAATATTATAGGAGTTTACGGAATCGTCAAGGATATCACTAATCAGCGGTACAATATGGAGAAATATAATGAAGTGTCTCATATGAATAAGCTGATTCTTGATTCAGTTGATGAGGGGATTTTAGGTATCGATGAACAAAACAACGTTGTAATGTGGAATGACTCGGCTAAAAATATGACTGGCTATTCCAAGGAAGAGCTTAACATCACGCATCTGAATGCAATGTTTCACCAAAATAGAGATGATAAAACCATCTATCCATCTGAAGGAGAATTTCCCTCCGGTGAAAGCGTCATCAGAGAATCTGAAGTAACCTTCTTTAGAAAAGATGATAAACCAATCATTATGGATTACGTGATGACGCCAATGATTTCTTCAAATCGAACAGTAGGAAGAGTTTACACTTTTAGGGATATTACAGAAAAAAAGAAGTCAGAAGAATTGCTTTACCAATCGGAAAAATTATCAGCAGTGGGACAACTTGCGGCTGGGATTGCGCACGAGATTAGAAATCCATTAACTTCGTTAAAGGGCTTTCTTCAGTTGATAGAAAAAACTGGAGAAGGAAAAAAAGAATACTTTGACATTATGAAATCCGAATTCGGAAGAATTGAACAAATATTAAATGAACTGTTAATTCTGTCTAAACCTCAAACAACAAAAAGTGAAATATGTGATTTAGATGGATTATTGGGACATATTGTCACTCTTTTAAATACTCAAGCTATTATTAAAAATATTTATATTACGAAAGACATAATGAATACCCCACTTGAAATTGAAGGGGTAAGTAATCAAATCAAGCAGGTATTTATGAATTTTATCAAAAATGCCATTGAAGCAATGGACCACGGCGAAATTACTGTTAAAGCGAAAAAAGAAGATAATTTTGTGGTAATAGAAGTAATCGATGAAGGATGTGGAATCCCTGAATCCTTGCTCTCTAAAGTTGGCGAACCTTTTTTTACGACGAAGGAAAAAGGCACTGGTTTAGGTTTAATGGTTTCTTATCAAATAATTGAAGATCATGGTGGAGATATAAAGGTGAAAAGTGAAGAAGGGGAGGGAACTACCTTTACAATACGATTGCCTGCATATGAAAAAGTCTATATTAAACAATAGTTTTTGTTATCAATGAGCGCTTAATTATGTAAACTGCCTTTATTAAAAATTATTGTTTGGAAGAATCCGCGCTCCTCCCGTGGAAGAATGATCCAAGCGTTAAATACTACAATGCGTTTTTCTTAAATCGTTTTCCACAGAATTTTCGGAGATTTCCGAAAAAAATTGTAGTGACTTAGGCGGACTAAAAATACCTTGCTTTTCTACTTATGGATTTTATAATAGAGTTAACTGTTTGTAGGAGAGGGATAGGCAATATATGAAAAAGATATTTATTTTTGCTGTAATTATAATTGGGTTAACTTATGGTGGGTATCGCATCTTACTATCTTATGCATCGGACTATTTGGTGGATCAAGTTGCTAATGAAATATTGGCTGATGATGGAATTGAAAAACTTCTCGAAGATCCTCAAGTTGGTGAACTTCTAGATAAATATAATAGCGAGACTAGTAGTGGAAAAATACCGGAGAACATGGCTTTCTCTACTAAAGAAGAGGCGACAAAGGTTCTTGTCAGTAATTTTACAGTTAGTGAAATTAAAGATATTACTGCAAAAGCGTCGAGGGGGCTTACATCTGAAGAACAGGCAGAGTTGGAAGCCATGGTTTTGAACAGGTTAACACCTGAAGAAGTGGAAGCTTTATGGATGATAGGTATCTCTGAGTTTAGTGGAGAATTCACGAAATGAAAAGCTGTCACTGGTCCTTTGAGGCAAGTGACCTTTTTTAATAAAAGACGCTTTGCGTTTTTCTTATAATGCACGAAATTATAAGTTGACAGCTATCTTTACGCCACATGCATCAAGGGAAGTTCGCCTCCTTTCGAGTAGCACCTACACGCATTAAGTAGGTGCTACTCGGGGGGGCTTTAAAGATTAAGCTGTATTTAATAAAAGACGCTTTGCGTTTTTCTTATAAAGAAGGTGAAATCGTGATAATACATACTGTTGTGATTTATATTCTATTATTATTTTTAATAATTGGAGTTATAGATAAAGCTTTAGGGAATCGAAGAGGCTATGGAAAAGCATTTGATGAGGGTTTTCAGGCTATGGGGCCACTAGCCTTAGTAATGGTAGGGATGATTTCTATAGCACCGGTCTTGGCAGAGTCACTGAAACCTATTGTGACGCCGATTTTTTCATTTTTAGGTGCAGATCCGGCGATGTTTCCAGGTATGCTTTTGGCAATAGATATGGGTGGCTATTCTTTAGCGATAGAATTGGCAGAGGATGAAAGGGCAGGTTTGTTCTCCGGAATTATTATGTCGACCATGCTTGGACCAACATTTGTATTTACGGTACCTGTGGCATTAGGACTTATTTCAAAGAATGACTATCCAATTTTGGCGAAAGGCATAATGATTGGGCTCATTCCTATTCCGGCAGGGGCATTTATAGCTGGATTAGTTGCGGGTTACGCACCAACTTTTTTAATTTTACAACTGCTTCCGGTTCTAATATTTATAGTGGTAATTATTGCAGGATTATTCTGGCTTAAAAACTTTATGATTCAACTATTTGTTATTGCAGGAAGAGTAATAATGGTGCTAGTTTCTTCTATAATAGCTGTTGTTGCTGTACAGGAATTAAGTGATATAACTATCATCGCGGGTCTGACACCGTTTCAGGACTCGATGGAAATAGTCGGACTCATTGTATTAACCCTTGCTGGTGCATTTCCACTTGTACATTTTTTTAGAACAAAGGTTATTCCGCTTTGCAGCGAGTACATAAAAAAAATCGGGTTGACGGAATTAACAGTCGTGGGATTAATATCTTCATTAGCACACAGCATTCCAATGTTTAAAAAAATCCATGAAATGGAAGAACAAGGGAAACTGATTAACATTGCTTTTTCTGTTAGTGGTGCATTTGTATTAGGAGGACATCTAGGGTTTTCAGCCGCTGTAGAAGCCGAAATGGTTCTTCCTATGATGATTGGGAAAATCTCAGCTGGAGTAATGGCGGTCATAATAGCTTACATAATTACAAAAAAAAGTAACGGAAAAATCAGGACTCCGTTACTTTAGGATTAAGCTTGGCGCTGTGTTGTTTTACCGGGGCAGAATTTATTTCCTCTAAATTAGAAGTAGATGTTGAGCTTGAATTTAATAAGTCATTCTTTACGGTTGCTGCTTTAAAAGTATGTTTAATTTTCTTTTTTTGGTGTCTAGAGCTTCCATAATAATGTTCTTTTGTCTCATGCCAATCAAGCCAAAAACTATGCCACTTATATTTAAATGAATGAGTGCTTTTTTCCACTATTATCCAACCCCTTTCTTACAACTAATACTTCTATATAATGTATGCATTCCCCTTTTAAATCATTTAAAAACTTTAAAGAATTGCATAATATTGTAATAAGCTCGTAAATGGATTATGGTATAAAAGCTATCATTTTTAGCGTCTTTAGGAAGTAATGTTACATCATAATTGATGAATTTATGGTTAATGAGTATGGATAATAAAATAAATAATATATATTTAATATATTTGTAAAAAAGTATTTATTCTCTTTTCAAATAATGGTATATTATATGCAAATCTAGAAAACTATCGAAGGCAAATTCCGCTTTAAAAAGTCGTCAGACATCGTACAAGTAGAATTGTTTTTTGATACCGTTTTTATAGATTATAATTTTCAGCTATTTATGTCATAATAATGGCATTGCTGTCAGAGTGTTTCATAAGCACTTAACAGAAAAAACAAAAAACTAGGGGGATTTACAAGATGAAAAAACGTGTCATGATGTTAATGTCTTCAGTTTTAGCTGCAGGTACATTGCTTGCTGCTTGCGGGGAAGAAAACAATGAAAGTACTCCAATTAATGATGGAGGAAATAACGCTAACGAAGCTGCTGATAATAGCGCGGATGAGAATACTGGAAACAATGAAGCAGCTGGTGAAGGAGAAGCTTTTACAGCTCAAATGGTAACCGATATTGGTGGTGTTGATGATCGGTCATTTAATGAATCAGCATGGGCGGGACTTACACTGTTTGGCGAAGATTATCCAAATGCAGAAGTAGGATATGTTCAATCTAGTGATGCTTCTGATTATGCACCTAACTTAAACCGTATTGCTAGAGAAGGCACAGATATCTCATTTGCTATTGGATTCCTAATGGAAGATGATATTAAAACTGTTGCTGCTCAAAACGAAGATCAAAACTTCGCAATCGTAGATACTGTTGTAACAGATGATAATGGAGATCTTATTCCTAACATTGCAAATATCACTTTTGCAGAACATGAAGGTTCATTTTTAGTAGGTGCTGTTGCTGCTATGCAGTCTGAAACAGATCATATTGGGTTTATTGGTGGAGTCGAAGGAGAATTAATTAAAAAGTTTGAAAGTGGCTTTAAAGCTGGAGCTAAATTTGTAAATCCAGATATTGAAATTGCTACACAATATGCACAAAACTTTAACGATGCATCAAAAGGACAACAAATCGGTAACGCTATGTATGGCAACGGTGCGGATATTATTTTTCATGCAGCCGGAGCAACTGGTAATGGATTGATTACTGATGCAATTGAACGCGCACAAGATGGAGAGAATGTTTGGGTAATTGGTGTGGACCAAGACCAGGCGTTAACTCAAGGTGATTGGGATGATGGTAACGTCATTTTAACTTCTATGGTGAAACGTGTGGATGAGGCAGTTTACCAAGTAGCTGAATCAACAATGAACGGTGAATATCCAGGCGGTGAAGTCCTTGAGTTTACATTAGAGGATGCTGGTGTTGGTATTGCTGAATCTAGAGAGAATGTTTCTGAAGAAGCATTGACTGCTGTGGAAGAATATACGGATATGATTATCAGTGGAGAAATTGTAGTACCTAAAACAGATGAAGAGTATGAAGAGTTCGAAGGGTCACTATAATAAAGACATTAACCAAAGGCTAGTCTTGTACTAGCCTTTGTTAATGAGTCCGAAGGGGTGTTCACATTGGAATACGTAATCGAGATGAACAATATAAGGAAAGAATTTCCCGGTATCGTTGCCAATGACAATATTACGCTACAGGTCAAGCAAGGCGAAATTCATGCGTTGCTTGGTGAAAACGGAGCAGGGAAATCAACACTAATGAACGTCTTGTTCGGCCTGTATCAACCTGAAAAAGGCGAAATAAGGGTCCGCGGTGAAAAAGTAGCCATCACAGATCCTAATGTAGCGACTGAATGCGGGATAGGGATGGTTCACCAACATTTCATGCTCATTGAAAAATTTACTGTAACTGAAAACATCATTCTTGGCAAAGAGCCAAAGAAGGGAACAACGATAAACCTCCGTAAAGCAGAAAAAGATGTAGCTGAAATTTCAGAAAGATACGGTCTAAAAGTTGATCCGCGATCAAAGATTGAAGACATTTCAGTTGGAATGCAACAACGTGTCGAAATTTTAAAAACGCTGTATCGCGGTGCGAATATCTTGATATTCGATGAACCAACAGCTGCTCTGACACCTCAAGAAATTAAAGAGTTAATACAAATAATGAAGAACTTAATAAAAGAAGGTAAATCCATTATTTTAATTACACATAAATTGAAGGAAATCATGCAAGTCTGCGATCGGTGTACCGTAATCCGTCGAGGTGAAGGAATCGGAACTGTTAATGTTAGTGAAATGACTGAAAGCACACTTGCGGAAATGATGGTAGGGCGTGAGATTAGCTTTGAAGTTGAAAAAAAGGAAGCCAAGCCAACAAATCCGGTTTTAACAATAAAAGACCTTATCGTAGAAGATATACGTAGAGTCAATGTCGTCAACAAACTTAATCTCGAAGTAAAGGCTGGGGAAATCTTGGGCGTAGCTGGAGTTGATGGCAATGGTCAAACAGAGCTTATTGAAGCAATAACAGGTTTACGTTCTTTAAAGAGTGGTACAATTTCAGTTTCTGGGCAGGATATTAGTGGATATAAACCTCGTAGAGTAACAGAATCAGGTGTAGGGCATATCCCTCAAGATCGTCATAAACATGGATTAGTACTCGATTTTACAGTTGGGGAAAATATATTATTACAAACGTATTATCAGAAACCTTATACTTCGAAGGGAATCTTGAACTATACAAAAATGTATGATAAATCCCGGGGGCTTATTGAAGAGTACGATGTGAGAACACCAAATGAAAAAACATTTGCTCGTGCCTTGTCAGGCGGGAACCAGCAGAAGGCTATTATTGCTCGGGAAATTGATCGTTCCCCTGAACTACTCATAGCAGCTCAGCCAACTCGTGGTCTGGATGTAGGGGCAATAGAATTTATTCACCGTAAGTTGGTAGAAGAGAGAGATAAAGGTAGGGCTGTTCTTTTAGTTTCTTTAGAATTAGATGAAGTACTTAACCTTAGTGACCGAATAGCTGTTATATATAACGGTGAAATTGTCGATATTTTAGATACAAAAGATACAGATGAAAAAGAACTGGGTCTTCTTATGGCTGGTGGTAAAAGGGAAGTAGGTGATGTGCAGTGATAGGAAATGTGTTGAAAAGTAAACTATTCGGGATTACTATACCGCTAATTGCGATCGGTTTTGGTTTTTTGGCTGGTGCTGTGATAATGCTGGTAAGTGGTCACAATCCAATCACGGGATACGTTGCTTTATTTCAAGGAGTCTTTGGAGAAATATACTACTTTGGTGAAACCTTACAACGGATGACGCCACTAATTTTTTCGGGATTAGCTGTTGCATTTGCCCTTAGAACTGGATTATTAAATATAGGGGTGGAAGGTCAGTTGATCGTAGGTTGGTTTGCCTCTGTTTTTGTTGGAATAATTATTGAAGCACCTATGATTATTCATCTTCCGTTAGCTATCGCTGCCGGGGCAATTGCCGGAGCACTTTGGGGATTTGTGCCCGGATTACTAAAAGCGAGGTTTGAGGTTCATGAGGTTATCGTTACGATAATGATGAATTATATTGCTTTACATATCGTCAACCACTTCATTCGCAACAACTTACTGGCTTCTGGGCAAAGAACCGATTTTATTCATAGCAGTGCATCTCTATCTTCAGAGTATTTAGCTGCTTTAACTGATTTCTCCCGATTACATTGGGGATTTCTTATTGCGATTATAAGTTGTGTTATTATGTGGTTTATTTTATGGAAAACAACAAAAGGTTTTGAACTTCGAGCAGTTGGTTTCAATAAAAATGCCTCATCGTATGCTGGGATGAATGTTAATTTTAATATCAGTCTTTCCATGTCGGTCTCGGGAGCATTTGCTGGTGTCGGTGGTGCGATGCTTGGACTGGGAACTTATCAGTATGCTAATATTCTTCCGGCATTTACAAGCTATGGCTTTGATGGAATTGCGGTAGCACTTCTCGGTGGAAGTACTTCTATCGGTATATTCTTAGCGGCATTTCTTTTTGGTGGCTTAAAAGAAGGTGCCAATAATATGCAGGCAGCCGCGGGAGTTGCACCAGAACTTGTAGAGATAATCATTGCACTAATTATTTTCTTTGTGGCTTCTAGTTATTTAGTTCGATGGATTTACACGAAGTTGCAATTTAAGAAGGAGGGTAAATAGATGGATATATTATCAATTCTTTATACCATTATCCCAGCTGCTCTAATTGCTGCTACTCCCTTACTTCTTACTGCACTAGGTGGTTTATTCAGTGAACGATCCGGTATTGTTAACATAGGTCTGGAAGGGCTTATGGTCATGGGCGCTTTTGGAGGAATTGTTGGTACGCTAATTTTTGAGTCTCTAGGATTTGGGGACGCTGCACCGTGGATGGGGATTTTATTTGCAATCGTTATAGGTGCTATCTTCTCCCTTTTCCATGCTGTGGCATCGATAACGTTAAAAGCAGATCAAATAGTCAGTGGAGTGGCATTAAACTTTCTGGCAGTTGGTTTGTCGGTGTTTATTGTAAAGGAAGTTTTTGATCGTGGACAAACGGATGTTGTTGCATCTAGAATTCCAAGAGTTGAAATCCCTTTACTAAGCGATATACCGGTGATTGGACAGTTGATATTTCCACGTGTTTATGCAACAACCTACATTGCATTTGTTTTAGTGGCAATTGTTTGGTATGTAGTATTTAAAACGCCTTTCGGATTGCGTCTTCGATCTGTAGGTGAACATCCGATCGCTGCGGACACGATGGGTATCAATGTTAACCGAATGCGCTATATTGCTGTTATGCTAAGTGGTGCATTTGGTGGGGCAGGTGGAGCAATTTTTGCTATCACTACTGCAGGAAACTTTGCTGGAAATACAATTGTCGGTCAAGGTTTTATGGCGTTAGCAGCCTTAATTTTTGGGAAATGGCATCCAGTAGGTGCAATGGGGGCAGCAATCTTCTTTGGATTTGCTCAGGCTTTAAGTATTTCAGCTCAGCAAATTCCAGGATTAGATAATGTTCCTCAAGTTTACATGTTAATTCTGCCATACGTATTAACAATTCTTGCATTAGCAGGTTTTGTAGGTAAAGCTGAATCACCTAAAGCTTTAAATCAGCCTTTTGAAAAAGGCAGTAGATAAGAATTGTATGTTAATAAAGGGTGAGAAAAAAAGATCGAATTTGATCTTTTTTCTCACCTTTTTTTGCATGAATTTATTAAATAATTGGCTTTTTAGAGATTGTTTGATGCTGTCTAACAAAGATATTCGAATCAGCTCTAAGCGGACGATTTCTGTTAGACTCATCGGACAAATTATGAAGGCTCTGATAATTTAATAAAAGACGCTATGCGCTTTTCATATGGTTTACTAGGTATATCTAATTTATTATACTGAATCATACAAAAATACTTCCTTCTTAGGTTGAGGTCTTTTATACTATATAAAGACAGTAGTACTATTGAGGGGGGTTTAATGAGCATATGGATCTAGATCCGTTGTATGATAAAGAAGTTACGTGTCCAAATTGCAACCTTACCTTTTATTCAAAAAAGATCCGTTCTAGATTTATAAGAGTGAATGAGGTATATAATGATTACTCCAAAGATTATAAGGATGAGCAATTAAATCCGGTTTTATATGAGATAAGTGTATGTTCAGCTTGTGGTTATGGTTTTAATGAACAATTTGATTCTACACTTAAACCTAGTATAAAGAAGCAATTCAATCAGAAGGTATCTAAATATTGGACAAGCCAAGATTTCTCCGGTACTAGAAGTTATGAACATTCCGTAAAAACATATAAATTAGCTATACTTGCAGCTGAAATAACCAATCAACCGTATATCGTTCGAGGAAGCTTGTGTATGAAGTTAAGTTGGTTATTTCGAACTATGAACGAAAAACAAGAAGAAACCAGGTTTATTGTAATGGCGTTAGAACAATTCGAAGATTCCTATAAACATGGCGATTTTATACAAAAGGGTGTAAGCGAGTTAATGTTGTTATTTTTGCTCGGAGAATACTATCGAAAAGTTGGAAAGAAAGAGCAATCAATTAACTATTTCTCAAAAGTCATTCAACACAAAGATAAGCAAAAAGAAGCAGCTATCGTTGAAAAAGCAAGGGAACAATGGCAAGAGGCTAGAGCAATCTGATTTATTCAGCTTTAATTAAAATGTGATGTAAAGGTGTTGAGAAAATATGAATGCTAAACATATTAATGCTGTATGTAAAGCTACAAAAACAATGATGAGTAATCATTTTGGGATTGAAATATCACACCGATCTCCACAAGTCGTTAAAGAATTTCTAGCTTCGAATGAGGTATCTGCTGTCTTAGGGGCACATGGAGAGCTAAACGGTCAAATTATTTGTTCTTTTGACGCAGAAACAGCTAAAAAGATCGTTGGGAGCATGATGGGAGGAATAACAATTGAAACGTTAGATGACATGGGTTGGAGTGCAATCCAAGAGTTTGGTAATTGGGTAGCGGGAGCGACTGCAACAGAGCTTTCCTCGGAAAATATTATTGTTGATGTTACGCCGCCAGTTGTTAATGATGGAAAGTCTAATTTCCGCCCTCACAAAAGATTTATTACGATCCCGATGGATTCAATAATGGGAAAGATCGAAGTGCACATATCTCTAACCGAAAATAGTGACTGAAATGTAACTATAGATATACATAGAAGAAAATTGAGTTTGGAATTATTCCATCCTCAATTTTTTGCATAGAAACGTGTTATTGTTATCACAAGGATTTATAAAACTATTGGTTATTTAGAGATTGTTTTTTGCCGAACAGAGAGGCTTGAATTCGACTAACATCCCTGAATAATACCTGTTTAATATGTAAATCATAAATACCCAATCAATACCACTTCATAAACCTTGCTTTTTTCTAGGGATTCCTTTAGATTATATGGAGGATTATTGATATCTTTAAATACGAGATTTAGACCGTTTTTACTATATGATAGTAAATGGAAAAGGGTGATTTGATGAGTGAAGAACTAGATATATCGAAATTTGAAAAGAAAATTATCGTACGTAACATTCGTCATAGCGATATTGAAGATATAATAAAACTTTCTACAGCATGTTTTCCAAATATGGATCCTTGGAAAAGATCTCACATAATGAGTCATTTAGAAGTGTTTCCGGAAGGACAATTTTGCGTGGAGTTCGATGGAGAAATTATTGGATCCTGTTCCAGCTTGATTATAAATTTTGATGAATACGATGACCAGCATACTTGGGATGAAATTACGGATGAAGGTTATATTACAAATCACGATGATGAAGGTTACAACTTATATGGCATTGAAGTAGCTGTACATCCAGATTTCAGAAGAATGAAAATTGGACGAAGACTCTATGAGGCAAGAAAAGAGTTAGCAAGGGAAATGAATTTAAAAAGTATGATTATTGGTGGCAGAATACCGAATTATCGTAAATACGCAGCGGAACTTACACCGAGACAATATGTAGATGAAGTGATGAGTCATAATATATATGATCCTGTTTTAACATTTCAGGTAATGAACGCATTTACATTAAAACGGGTAAACAGAAATTATCTTACAGATGACCATGCTTCCATGAAATATGCAACTTTAATGGAGTGGAATAATGTTGATTATCGCCCAACAACAAAACGTCACTTTAAAACAGCACTTCCTGTAAGAATTTGTGCCATTCAATATATGATGAAGAAAATAAATTCCTTTGAAGAATTTGCCCAGCAGTGCGAGTACTATGCCGATGTAGGTGCAAGTTATACATCAGACTTTGTCGTTTTTCCAGAGATATTCACAACACAGTTGTTGTCGTTTATGGATGAGAAAAGTCCAAGCCGGGCGATTCGACGTTTGACGGAATACACGGAGGAATATATTAATCTATTTACTGATTTAGCGATTAAATATAATGTAAATATCATAGGCGGTTCTCATTTTGTGGAAGAAGAAGGTAAAATTTATAATATTGCCTATTTATTCAGAAGAGACGGCACGATTGAGAAACAGTATAAGATTCATATAACGCCAAATGAACGAAAGTTTTGGGGCATTCATGGTGGAGACAAAGTAGAAGTGTTTGATACAGATTGTGGCAAAATTGCCATTCAAATTTGTTATGACATAGAGTTCCCTGAGCTTGGCAGAATCGCAACAGAAAAAGGCGCTAATATAATTTTTACTCCATTTTGTACGGATGAGAGACAAGGGTATCTACGTGTACGGTATTGTGCTCAAGCTCGTGCCGTTGAAAATCAAATTTATACGATGATTGCGGGCACAGTTGGAAACCTTACTCACGTAGAAAATATGGATATTCAGTATGCTCAATCAGGAATATTTACTCCATCGGATTTTGCTTTCCCTCGTGACGGTATCGTGGGAGAATGTCATCCTAATATTGAAACAGTTGTTGTAGGTGATGTGGACTTAGAGTTATTAAGAAGACAAAGAAAATCAGGAAATGTTACGCAATGGCGTGATCGTAGGAAAGATTTGTACAAAGTGAATTATGACTGTTAAAGATTCTAGATGTAAATAAGATCCGATATTAATAGGTGTGACAAAAGATCTAGCGAGACTTTTGTCACACCTTTTGATGTTGATAGATTAGTTTATGTAAATTATAGGAACTTTTTTTAATCTGAAGGTAAGTTTTCTTTATTTGCTCTCATTATTCGGCTACAATAAATAGAGAGCGTTTACTAATAGTGAGATCATTATCAGAGAGGAAGATTATAACATGGCAAAAAAACACGTAGGTACTTTTCAGGGTAAATCGGTTTATGCTTATACGATATCAAATAGTAATGGAGTAGAACTAACGGCTTTAAATTACGGGGGTGCTATCACGGAACTGAATGTACCTGATAAAAATGGAGTTAACGAAAATGTAATTATTTCGTATGATGATTATGCTTTGTATGAAAAGAATCCTTATTACCTAGGTGTAATAGTTGGCAGAACAGCAGGAAGAACAGCAGATGGAAAGCTATACATAGATGGCGAGACTGTGTCATTGGCTTTAAATGATGGAGACAACCATTTACACGGAGGAGTAAAAGGATTATCTAAGAGCTTTTGGAATGTGACGGAAGAAAACTCAGCTTTACATTTCGAGTACACGAGTCCAGATGGAGAAGATGATTATCCCGGAAATGTAAAGTTCCAGGTGACGTATCAATTGACGGAGGATAATCAGTTTATTATTGATTATCATGCGGAAACGGATAAAACGACACCTATTAATTTAACAAACCACGCATATTTTAATCTATCAGGTGATATGAAACAAGATATACTGGACCATGACTTACAATTGGGAAGTAATGAGGTTTATGTATTGGATCAAGGATCAATACCAAAAGAAAAACTAAATGTAGAAGAAATAGATGCGTTTAATTTTAAAACGAAGAAAAAAATTAAGCGTGCAATAGAAAGTTCTGAAGAGCAAGTTGCTCTTGTTGGAGGAGGAATAGATCATCCGTTTTTACTCGATAAACAGGCGGAAGAAAAAATTGTGTTGACCGATGACCAGTCAGGGCGTTCGATCAGAGTCAAAACAGATGACCCAGCTGTAGTCATTTATTCAGCGAATCAAATTCAAGCGACTCCACTGTTAAATGGCGGCAAAGCAATAAAGTATGCAGGTATTTGTTTGGAAACTCAAGAGGTGCCAAATCAAAATGAATCATATTTATTAAATAAAGATGAGATTTATGAAAAAAGAACTGTATTCCATCTCAGATATTAAAGGATAGGGGAGTGTCATGTTTAACTCAAAGATATTACCTGCAATCCGTGATTTAAAAGATTTAGATAAAGTAGTAAAAACAGATTATGAGTATGTTGTTTTACTTAACACGCACATAGGCCAGTTAAAAAGTATTGTCAAAATGCTGCATGACAATGATAAAAAGGTACTACTGCATGCGGACCTGGTGCAAGGTCTTAAAAGTGATGAGTATGCGGCTCAATTTTTATGTCGTGATATACGGCCCGATGGACTTATTTCGACAAGAAAAGGGGTCTTAAGTACTGCTAAGAAAGCCAAATTAATTACGATACAACGGTTATTTTTACTAGATTCTATTGCACTTGAATCTAGTTATAATATGCTTGAACATATTGAACCGGATTGTATTGAAGTACTGCCGGGGGTAATTCCTCATATTATTCAGGAAATTTATCAGAAAACTAATATTCCGATTATAGCAGGCGGACTTATTAGAACCGATGAAGAGGTCGATTCAGCAATAAACGCCGGAGCGACAACTGTTACAACTTCGAACCGCGCTCTTTGGAATCAGGAAAAATATGAGAATTAAATCTCAAATTCTAAAAATCTATCCAATTTTTACTATTTTCACGTTGACAACGTTTACAAACCTGTGTTTCAATAGAACCTAAGTTAATAAATTTTTTCGGTGGAGACATGGAGACCAACGAAAATACACGGAGGCCATAATAGCCTTGGGTGTATTGTCGTTGGTTTTTTGTGTCTCTAACTACTTTTAAAGGGGGAAAGGATATGTCACCATTTGTAGGCGAAATTTTTGGTACAATGATCTTAATCATTTTTGGAGCCGGTGTTGTTGCAGGTGTGGTACTAAAAGGATCGAAAGCTGAAGCGAGTGGCTGGATAGTCATTACGGTTGCTTGGGGACTGGGAGTGGCTTTAGGAGTATATGCTGTCGGGGAAGTTAGCGGTGCGCACTTAAATCCAGCTGTTACTGTTGGTTTTGCTTTGATAGGCGAATTCCCTTGGTCACAAGTACCAAGCTATATTCTTGCTCAATTAATAGGAGCATTTATAGGCGCTACACTAGTATGGTTCCAATATTATGCCCACTTTAGAGATACAGATGATCCAGGCGCGAAACTAGCTGTATTTACAACAGATCCAGCAATTAAACACACGCCGTCAAATTATTTCAGTGAAGTACTCGGTACGTTTGTATTAGTAATTGGTTTATTGTTCATTGGTGCTAACGAATTTACTGAAGGTTTAAATCCATTGATTGTTGGCTGTTTAATCGTAGCGATTGGCCTTTCTTTAGGAGGTACGACAGGATATGCAATTAATCCTGCGCGTGATTTGGGACCGAGAATTGCCCATGCTGTTTTACCGATTGTAGGAAAAGGGAATTCAAATTGGGCATACTCATGGGTTCCCATTGCTGGACCAATTATTGGAGGAGGATTAGGTTCTCTAACATATGCGGCATTATTTGAAGGCATGGTCTATCATGCATTATGGATATTTATAGCTGCATTTTTCGCAGTACTATTTCTATCTATGCAGCTTCATAAGAAAGATCTGGAGTCGCTACCTAATAAGGAAGTATTTCATAATCCAACAACAACAAAAGCACAATAGGAGGAGATTATTATGATGGAAAAAAAGTATGTATTAGCATTAGACCAAGGGACAACGAGTTCACGAGCGATACTGTTTAATAAGGCGGGAAAAATTGTCGATGTCGCACAAAAAGAGTTTAGACAAATTTTTCCCAAGCCAGGTCAGGTTGAACATAATGCAAATGAAATATGGTCATCTATTTTAGGGGTAATTGCTGATGTATTAAGTAATCCAAATGTTTCTGCTAAAGAAATTGCCTCGATTGGCATTACGAACCAAAGAGAAACAACATTAATTTGGGATAAAGAAACAGGCAAACCAATCCATAATGCGTTAGTATGGCAGTCGCGATTAACAGATCCGATCTGTCATGAGTTGAAAGACAAAGGATATAATGATTTGTTTCGGGATAAAACCGGTTTGCTCATTGATGCTTATTTTTCCGGAACGAAAGTGAAATGGCTTTTGGATAATGTAGAGGGAGCACGTGAAAAAGCGGAACAAGGAAAACTATTATTTGGAACGATGGACACTTGGTTAATATGGAAATTATCAGGTGGAAAAGCACATGTAACAGATTATACGAATGCTTCTAGAACATTGATGTACAATATCCATGAACTCAAGTGGGATGAGGAACTATTAGATATTCTAGGTGTACCAAAGTCATTGCTTCCTGAAGTAAGACCGTCTTCAGAAGAGTATGCTAAAACCGTAGACTACCATTTCTTCGGGGAAGAGGTTCCGATTGCAGGTGCAGCTGGAGATCAGCAGGCAGCACTGTTCGGCCAAGCTTGTTTTGAAAAAGGAATGGCTAAAAATACGTATGGTACAGGTTGCTTTATGCTGATGAATACAGGCGAAGAAGCGGTTAAATCAGATCACGGATTGCTCACAACCATTGCGTGGGGCATTGATGGAAAAGTGGAATATGCTTTAGAAGGAAGTATTTTTGTGGCAGGTTCAGCTATTCAATGGTTACGAGACGGATTGAGAATGGTGAAATCAGCTTCAGAGACAGAAGGTTATGCCACCAAAATTGGATCTACTGATGGCGTGTATGTTGTCCCGGCCTTTGTAGGTCTTGGGACACCGTATTGGGATAGTGATGTACGGGGAGCTATCTTTGGAATTACACGTGGAACGGAAAAGGAACATTTTATCCGTGCAACACTAGAATCATTAGCTTATCAAACGAAAGATGTCCTAGATGCGATGAACGCTGATTCAGGAATTGATTTGAAAACCCTTCGAGTAGATGGAGGGGCTGTTGCAAACAATTTCTTAATGCAGTTTCAAAGTGATATGTTGGGAGTTTCTGTGGAACGTCCAGAAATTCAAGAAACGACGGCACTTGGTGCAGCCTATTTAGCAGGATTAGCTGTAGGTTTTTGGAAGGATAAAGAAGAGATTGCTAAGCAATGGCATATTGAAAAAACATTTGAACCGGACATGGATGAAGAAAAGCGGACAGAGCTATATGATGGTTGGAAAACTGCAGTGGAAGCAACGATGAAATTTAAAAGATAAATTAATGAGCATATCCAATATTTTAAAAGTTAATAAAACTGTGTTACAATGAAATTAATTTAATAAACGTATGAAATGGTCTGGAGATTATGGAGAGACTACATCACTTGCGCATGAGAGAAAACTCTTAATGCATAAGTTGTTGTAGTCTCTTTTTTTATTACATTTTTTTACAAATAGGAAGGGTGTTCTAATATGGTTAAACCATTTTCTGCATTACAGCGAAAAGTGTATTTAGATGAATTGCAAGCAAAAGAAGTGGATTTACTTGTTATAGGAGGGGGAATTACAGGTGCAGGAATTGCACTTGATGCGATAGATAGAGGATTAACAACTGGATTAGTTGAAATGCAAGATTTTGCGGCTGGAACGTCTAGTCGGTCAACGAAATTGGTGCATGGTGGATTAAGATATTTAAAACAATTTGAATTTAAAATCGTTTCTGAGGTAGGAAAAGAACGAGCGATTGTCTATGAGAATGCTCCGCATGTGACAAATCCAGAGTGGATGATGCTTCCGATCATACAAGGAGGAACTTTTGGTAAATTGGCAAGTTCCCTCGGTTTGAAAGTCTATGATTATTTAGCTGGTGTGAAACGAAAAGAACGAAGAAACATGCTTAGCAAAAAAGAAGCAATGAAACGTGAACCTTTGCTTAGAACGGATAAGCTTAAAGGTGCAGGCGTTTATGTGGAATATAAAACAGATGATGCGAGACTGACGCTCGAAATTATGAAAGAAGCGGTTCACAGAGGGACCAAGGCCGTTAACTATACAAAGGCTCAGTCGTTACTTTATAAAAATGGAAAAGTAACAGGTGCAAAAGTAGAAGATCTAATTTCCGGAAAAACCTATGAGATTCATGCAAAGAAAGTAGTTAACGCATCTGGGCCATGGGTAGATGAACTGAGAGAAAAAGACAATTCTAAGCAGGGTAAATACTTATATTTAACAAAAGGTGTTCACCTAGTCATTGATCAGTCTCGCTTTCCGTTAAAGCAAGCCGTCTATTTTGATACAAAAGATGATGGTCGAATGCTTTTCGCAATTCCTAGGGGCGGTAAAACCTATGTTGGAACAACAGATACACATTATGCGAAAGACATTGCCTCTCCTCGGATGACAGAAGAGGATTTAAACTATATCATTGATGCTGCTAATGATATGTTCCCCTCAATCAAACTAGTACGAGAAGATGTAGAATCGAGCTGGGCGGGACTTCGACCACTCATACATGAAGAAGGAAAAAGTGCTTCCGAGATTTCTAGAAAAGATGAAATCTTCCAATCAGATTCAGGTCTTTTATCGATAGCAGGTGGAAAATTAACCGGATATCGAAAAATGGCCGAGCGGATTGTTGATATCGTTTCGAAAGAATTAAAACGAAAAAATTCATGTCAAACGGCGTCCATCGTATTGTCAGGAGGAGAAACAGGGGGATCTCAGAACTTCGAAGCATTTAAAAAGGCATGGATTAGTAATGGTAAAAAAATCGGATTATCTGCAGAAGAAGCAGAAAGATTAACTTCTTTATATGGATCAAACGTAAAGCGAGTTTTTGAAATTATTGAAACTCATGGCAATGAAGGGGAACACTATCAATTATCGGCAGGGGTCTTTGCTTCTTTAGTATATGGAATCGAGGAAGAAATGGTGGTATCACCGATAGATTTCTTTAATCGCAGAACGAGTGCATTGTTTTTCAATATTGCCTTTGTCCGTGAAAAAAAGCTTGGTGTTCTGGACTATATGGCTGATCGTTTTCATTGGACGGAAGAAGAGAAAAAGAGACATGAGAAGATTTTGGACGATGAAATCTTCTATTCGACAAATCCGGTAAAAATAAGCTAAAAACACTTTAAATCTACCCTTTACTCCGAGTGGAAAAATGCGTATAAATAAGATAGGTACGTAAGCCCATAAGGAGGAAATTACAAATGGATTGGAAAATGAAGTATGAAAAATGGAAATCAAAGCTAGGATTGGACGAGAACACAAAAAAGGAACTTGAAAGCTATCAAAATGATGAGAAGTATTTAGAAGATAGTTTCTATAAAAACCTGGAATTTGGGACAGGCGGGATGCGTGGGGAAATTGGTCCCGGAACGAATCGGATGAACATATATACGATACGAAAAGCTGCACAAGGCATGGCCGATTTTATTAAGCAAGCAGGAGAAACAGCTTGTGAAAATGGGGTTGTTATCGCTCATGATAACCGACGGATGTCTAAGGAATTCGCCTTAGAAACGGCTTGCACATTCGGGGCTAATGGCATTCATGCTTATTTATTTAAAGAGCTTCGACCTACACCTGAATTATCGTTTGCAGTCAGAAAACTTCAGACCCATTCAGGTGTCATGATTACTGCAAGTCATAATCCACCGGAATACAATGGGTTTAAAGTATACGGTGATGATGGTGGACAGCTTGTTCCAGAAGATGCCGATCGACTTATATTTATGGTAGACGCAGTAGAAGACGAGTTAGAAGTGAAAACAGCAGATCCTGCTACATTAGAAGAGCAAGGTTTACTGACATGGGTGTTAGAAGATTTAGATGATGCCTATGACGAAGAGTTGGCTTCTGTCATAGTAGATAGAAATATTGTTCGCGAAATCGGTAAAGATATTTCCATTGTTTTTACCCCATTGCATGGAGCCGCTCAAGTACCAATGATGAGAGCATTCGATAGTAATGGTTTTAAAAATATTCATGTAGTAGAGGAACAAGCGAAGCCGGATACAGAATTTTCAACAGTACGTTCTCCAAATCCTGAAGAAAAAGATGCATTTGAACTAGCTATTAATTTAGGCGAAAAGGTTAACGCGGATATACTTATTGCAACAGATCCTGATGGAGACAGAGTAGGACTCGCATGCAAAGATCATGATGGAAACTATCAAGTCTTGTCTGGTAACCAAACGGGAGCGTTGATGCTTGATTACTTATTAATGAAAAAACAAGAAAAAAATGAATTGCCTGAGAATGGGGCTGTTATAAAAACAATTGTAACCTCTGAATTAGGGAGAACGATTGCCTCTTCTTACGGAGTAGAAACTCTGGATGTCTTGACAGGATTTAAATTTATTGGTGAAAAAATTCGCCAATTTGAAACATCGGGAGAATTCACCTTCTTATTTGGTTACGAAGAGAGTTTTGGTTACCTCATAAAGCCATTTGTCAGAGATAAAGATGCCATTCAAGCAGCATTGGTTTCTGCAGAGTTAGCTGCATATTATAAAAAACAGAACTTGACTGTTTATGATGGTTTGCAAAATATGTATGAAAAATACGGCTATTATTTTGAAGACTTATCTTCCTTTGTTTTCAAAGGAAAAGAAGGCGCTGAAAAGATTCAGCGTATTATGGAAGAGTTTCGGAATGATAGTAAGCAAGGAAACCTATCAGACAATGTGGAAAACGTAGAGGATTATCAGACGAACAAGAAGTATTATTTGAAGAATGATAGAATAGAAGATATCCATCTTCCCTCGTCGAACGTCCTGAAAATGAGATTGACAGATGGATCATGGTATTGTTTAAGACCATCTGGTACAGAACCAAAAATTAAATGTTACTTTGGGGTTACAGGTTCTTCTCAAAAAGATGCTATGAACAAATTGGAAAGTTTAAAAGAAGCAGTACTGGTGAAAATAGAAGCTATTTAAAATATGTAAAAAACTAGGGATTCTTAATAGAATGTCTAGTTTTTTTTACAAAAAAACGTATAGATTAGGACTCCGTTTTCTAAAGGGGGAATATGGTGGTATTTGTCTAATTTTCATCTGTTATTTGAATAATTGTAAATAAATGTACAAATTATTAAAGATTAAGGTTGGAAATCCTAAAACTGGGTATGGTATAATTAGTAAGTAACTTCCAAGTATTAAGTTGTAGATTGCGATTTTAAGGTGAGGCGATTAAAATGATGTGCTTTAAAACTTCTTTAAAAACACAAATGGAATTAAAACGTGAGTTAATGATGCTTTCAGCAAACAAGCATGGTTTTACATCGTCTGAAACGATTCGTTATAGTCAGGAATTAGACCACTTAATGAATGTATATCGAAGAGTCATTCAGTCTGGTAAAAAGTGTTCCTGTCCAAAGGTTTCTTCTGTAAACTAAGATTTGCTAGTGGGCTTTCTGTTGTAGTCTATGAGCGATAGAAATAAAAGAAATTAGTGACTATAAATACTCCCTCTAAAAAGACTTTACTTTCAAGAGAGAGAAAACACCTTAATAGGTGTTTTTTTATTTGCTATAACTAATTTAATTACCAGTACTGTAACATATACTGAAAATTCTGTTAATATAGATTATTAATGTATCAATACTGTGGCAGGGGGTATATAATAAAATAAACAAAAGAAAGCGGTGGATTCGCATGGCCATAGTTTATATTTGTAAAAAATGTAGAGGTACTGGACGTGTTGAGAAAAAGCTTTTGTTTAGTATGAAAGTTATTTCATGCCGTGATTGTAATGGACTTGGGAAAAGAAAGTATATAAAAAAAAGTAAAGCCATTTAACCGAAACAACAAGGAGAGGAGTCTCCTTGTTGCACTAAAAACAAACGTAAATCGGGTTAATGGCTCATAATTATTCGAGGATTTCCCAACCAGTTGAGAGGGAGATATCAGGATTTTTATCCTGGAACCAGCGAAGAGCAAATTCATTTTCGAATAGTAAGACGGATCTTCCTTGTTGATCATGCACAAGCATTTTTCTGCTATCGGTCATTTGATCTGTGATCTTCCCTTTGGTGACCCATCTGGCCAGTTCGTGAGTCATATGAATGAATTCAATGTCCACTTTGTACTCGTGTTTCATACGGTACTCAAAAACTTGGAATTGAAGTTCACCAACAGCCCCGATAATGTAATCTTCGAAATAAGGTGTTTTATAAAGCTGAATCGTTCCTTCTTGAACCAGTTGTTCCATTCCTTTATGGTATTGCTTATGCTTCATAGCATTTTTCGCAGTAACTTTTGCGAATTTTTCTGGAGGGAATTGAGGCATTTCTTCGTATTGGATTTTCGGACCTCCACCAACGATTGTATCTCCCACTTCAAAATTACCTGAATCATATAAACCAACAATATCTCCAGGTAAGGCCTTTTCTACCGTTTCACGATCTGAAGCGAAAAAAGAATGAGATTGATTTAATTTCATTTTTTTGCCTGAACGTGATAGGGTTACTTCCATCCCTCGTTCAAAGGAGCCAGAACACACTCTTAAAAATGCAATGCGATCCCTGTGATTAGGGTTCATATTTGCTTGGATTTTAAAAACAAAACCGGAGAAATGAGGGCTGGATGGTGGTATAAAATCACCAGATGCTTTTCTAGCCTGAGGTTCTGCTGCTAGCTTTACAAATTGATCTAGAAAAGATTGAACACCAAAATTAGATAATGCACTTCCGAAAAAAACGGGTGTTAATGAACCATTTCGGACTTTTTCTATCGTAAATTCATTTCCAGCTTCCTCAAGTAATGAAATCTCACCTTCAAGGTTTTCTCTCTCATAATCTTCTAATGTAGTTACGTCCTTATAAGGTTTAATAATACGGTCATGGTCTTCATTGTACATTTCCACTGTTTCATCCGGAATACTGTATATTCCTTTCAATCGTTTCCCAGTGCCAATTGGCCAGTTCATCGGGAAAGTCTCCATCTCTAATACTTCCTCAATCTCCGCTAGTAAGTCTAATGGCTCTTTTCCTTCTCGGTCTAACTTATTAATAAATGTAAGGATTGGAATGCCTCTCATACGGCACACCTTGAATAATTTGAGTGTCTGGGCTTCTATCCCTTTAACGCTGTCGATAACCATCACTGCAGTATCTACAGCTGTTAGCGTTCGATAAGTATCCTCACTGAAGTCTTGGTGACCAGGTGTATCCAGAATGTTAATTTGCTTATTGTCATACAAAAGCTGCATAACGCTGGAGGTAACGGAAATACCTCGTTGTTTTTCAATATCCATCCAGTCGGATGTCGCAAACTTTCCTGATTTTTTTCCTTTTACAGTACCGGCGCTTCTAATTCCGCCACCTAGTAGAAGTACCTTTTCAGTTAGAGTTGTTTTCCCAGCATCCGGGTGGGAGATAATGGCAAATGTTCGTCTTGGTGTTTCAGTAGACATATATACATAATCCTCTCTATTTAAAACTCATTTTGTATTAGCAAATAGGAAATATAAGTGTATGGTTCACGCGAAAACAATAATTAAACTGCTATGAATATTCACCGTAGAAACTTTTAGCGATTATGTCGCTGCTCAAGTAGTCTTATACGAAACACCACTATTAAGTTTGAATGCGAATGTTTCTAGCAAAAATGTATAATTTATTAACTCTCCAATCTTTAATTATAACTAAAATTGTGTCTAAAGCCAAGAGGAGAAGCAGAACAGCTTAATTAATGTTATGCGAAAAAAGCATTTTTGACATACTGAAGGTGGGGGAGAAGTGTATACTTCTATAGCCATTATATTTCCACATATAAATAGCGTGTTGAAAGTCCAAAAGACTTTTCAACACGCCACTATAAAATTAAGAATGTGATTGTTCTTCAAAGGACGTAATTTTATCGGAATGACTAAGAGTTACAGCAATCTCATCCCAACCTTTTAATAACATTTCCCGTAAATAATTTACAAGTTCAAAAGTGGCTTTAAATCCTTCACTATCACTGACGACTTGATTTTCCAAATCTACGGTAAGATAATAATTTGTAGACTCCGCATTAGAGACTATGTTAGAGATTTCTTGTTCGGATAATTGGATAGGAAGAATGCCATTTTTAGAACAGTTACTGTAAAAAATGTCTGCAAAACTAGAAGCAATGACCACCTTGAATCCATAATCCTGGATAGCCCAGGGAGCATGCTCACGAGAAGATCCGCAGCCAAAATTCTCACCTGAGACAAGGATGGAAGCTCCATCATACTTGGGATCGTTTAGTGAGAAATCCTCGCGAGGGTTTCCATCATCGTCAAATCTCCAATTATAAAATAGAAATTGACCGAATCCTTGGCGCTCAATACGTTTTAAAAATTGTTTTGGGATAATTTGATCCGTGTCAATATTTGATCGATTCAAAGGATAAACTAATCCTTTATGTTCTTTAAAGGGTTCCATACTCACTAACTCCTTTTTCTTAGGTTGGCTCTATTATATTCTAAGGTTAGTACTTATTTTAAACAGATGTAGCTAATAAATTTCGAACATCTACAAAATGACCTTCTATTGCAGCAGCAGCAGCCATTTCAGGGCCTACTAAATGTGTTCTCGCACCATTTCCTTGACGTCCTTCAAAATTACGATTAGAAGTAGAAGCACAACGTTCACCTGGAGGTACGATGTCATCATTCATAGCTAAACACATACTGCAACCTGCTTCTCTCCATTCGAATCCTGCTTCCAAAAAGATTTTATCTAAGCCTTCTTCTTCCGCTTTAATTTTTACTGTTTGAGAACCAGGAACAACCATCGCGTGAACCTTAGGATGTACTTTCTTTCCTTCGATTATTTTGGCAGCTTTACGAAGATCGCTGATTCTGGAATTTGTACAGGAGCCAATAAAAACATGATCAATATGGACGGAAGCAATTGGCTGATCTGCCTCAAGACCCATATAGTCCAAAGCACGTTCAATTTCCTCTTTAGACGCATCTGTTTTTGCTGAATTAGGATTAGGAATTAGTCCACTAACGGGAATACACATAGCAGGATTTGTTCCCCATGTAACTTGAGGTTCCACTTCGTCTGCATCAATTTCTACTTGTGCATCATAACTAGCACCCTCATCGGTAGCTAGTGCCTTCCAAGACTGCACAGCAGCATCGAATTCCTCATTCTTAGGAACATGTCGACGGCCCTTTAAATAATTAAAGGTTGTTTCATCTGGACTAATTAGACCTGCTCTTGCACCGGCTTCAATAGACATATTACAAATCGTCATACGTTCTTCCATAGAAAGATTTCGAATCGCTTCGCCAGTGTATTCTAAAACGTACCCAGTACCGAAGCGAACACCAAATTTCGCTATGATTGCTAGAATTAAGTCTTTTGCTGTAACTGCAGGACTTAATCTACCATTTACTTTTACTTTCATGGACTTTGGTGGGGCTTGCCATAAAGTTTGTGTAGCTAGAACATGTTCAACTTCACTGGTACCTATACCGAAGGCAAGTGCTCCAAACGCTCCATGAGTAGAGGTATGACTGTCTCCACAAACAATTGTTTTTCCAGGCTGTGTAAGACCTAATTCAGGTCCAATAACATGGACTATTCCTTGATCAGGATGATTAATGTCTGCTAACGGAACACCAAATTCCTTACAGTTTTTTTCCAGAGTTTCCATTTGAATTTTTGATACAGGATCGTTGATTATGTGCCTCGCGATTGTTGGTACATTATGGTCCATTGTAGCAAAAGTACGATCGGGGCGGCGTACTTTTCTCCCCTTCATGCGGAGACCTTCGAAAGCCTGAGGCGAAGTTACCTCATGTACAAGCTGCAAATCAATATAAATTAGGTCTGGTTTATTATCTTCTTGATGAACGAGATGTTTATCCCAAATTTTATCGATAATTGTTTTTGGATTCTCCACTTTTTTCACTCCTCGCAAGTAAATTACACGTATTAATTCTTGATACTATTCGTTGCACTTATCGCTATGCATTTTTCTTAATATAGTCAACAACAAGGTTCGTCATTTTTTCGGTTCCAACTTTTTGTCCGTTTATGACAGACAAGTCAGCTGTGTGGAACTTTCTGTCAAGGACATCTTCGACAGCTTTTTCTACTAAAACAGCTTCCTTTTCCAAATGGAAGGAGTGTCTTAGCATTAGGGCAGTGGATAATATCATTGCTAACGGATTAGCGATTCCAAGACCCGCTATATCCGGTGCAGAGCCATGTACAGGTTCATACAGGCCAAAATCATCACTTCGCATACTGGCAGAAGGTAACATCCCTAGAGAGCCTGTTAAAACAGATGCTTCATCACTTAAAATATCTCCGAACATATTTTCAGTGACAATGACATCAAAATGCTTAGGATCTGTAATTAATTTCATGGCTGCATTATCGACTAGCATGTGTTCAACCGTGACTTCAGGATAGTTTGCTTTTTTCTCTTCCACTACTTCACGCCATAATTTGCTAGATTCCAAGACGTTTGCTTTATCAACCGATGTAAGATGTTTTCGGCGAATTTGTGCTGATTCAAAAGCTTTTTCGACGATTCTTTCAATTTCAGAACGGTCATAAGCAAGTGTATCTACAACAGACTGTCCATTATTTCGACGTTCACTAGGAGTTCCAAAATAGAGACCTCCAGTCAGTTCACGAACGATCAGCAGGTCACTGCCCTTCACAACTTCTTCTTTCAAAGGAGAAGCATGAAGCAAGTTGTCAAATCCTTGAATAGGTCTAAGGTTTGCGAAAAGGTCTAAGGCTTTACGAATACCAAGCAATCCTTTTTCCGGACGCAGGTGGGAAGGATTTTGATCCCATTTTGGGCCTCCGACAGCTCCCAAAAGAACAGCATCTGCTTGATGACAGGCTTTTGTTGTTTCATCCGGGAGGGGAGTATCATGCTCATCGATGGCATTACCACCAATAGAATGTGTTTCGAATGTAAATGTATGTTTAAATTCTTCTGAGATGGCTTCTAAAACTGCTTGGGCAGACTGAATGACTTCCGGACCAATGCCGTCTCCAGGAAGAAGAACAATTTTTTTGTTCACAATAGATCCCTCCTTAATTAGTAGTTAAGCTATGTTTCTATAATAGAATTATATCATCTAGTGTATTATTAAATAGCTTTTAGACTTCCTTGCTCTGTGTAGGTTGTTTCAATGTTGGTGGATACATCAACTAGAACAATCGTAGCAGAGAGGAGGTTTGAAGTTGTTGTACTGTATTGGGATGAATTTTTTTGAGAAGTGGCAAGAAAAATGTGGAGTCTTGGAATTGCTTCGTTGCAAGTGTTTCCAAGCGATATCAAATAGGGGATTGGCTCGAGCCAATCCCAAAACGGATAAACCTCTCACTTTTTCTTGCAATTTCTCTAAGATAATTAATAGTATTTAGAATCATGGAGGCAGGATCTCCCTGCCTCCACGATTCTAAATTTTGTTTAGTACTTTTAAAATGACAAATTAGCTATTTGGTACTCCATCTTTTTTCTTGTTTGCAGCCTTTTTAACAAATGGCATTAACTCACGAAGCTCACGACCAACTGTTTCAATTTGATGATTATTTTCTCGTGCATTGATTGCATTAAATTGTGGACGATTTGCTTGGTTTTCTAAAATCCAGCCTTTAGCAAAAGTACCATCTTGAATATCAGTTAATACATCTTTCATTCTTGCTTTCGTATCAGCATTTACTACACGTGGACCTGAAACGAAATCTCCCCATTTAGCCGTGTCAGAGATAGAGTCTCTCATTGTCTCTAATCCTCCTTCATAAAGCAGGTCTACAATTAACTTCGTCTCGTGTAAACACTCAAAATAGGCAACTTCAGGTTGGTAGCCAGCTTCCGTTAATGTCTCAAATCCAGCTTTGATAAGACTAGTGATCCCTCCACACAATACAGCTTGCTCTCCAAAAAGATCTGTTTCTGTTTCTTCTTGGAATGTAGTTTCAAGAATTCCAGCACGACCAGCGCCGACACCTTTAGCGTATGCAAGAGCAAGCTCAGTTGCTTGACCTGAATAATCTTGGTAAATACCGTAAAGAGCAGGTACACCAGCACCTTCTTCAAATGTTCTGCGAACGAGATGTCCTGGTCCTTTTGGAGCAACTAGAAATACATCTACATTAGCAGGAGGAACAATTTGACTGAAGTGAATGTTAAATCCATGAGCAAAAGCTAGAATGTTTCCAGCTTCAAGATTTGGCTTAATGCTCTCCTCATAAATTTTAGGTTGAAGCTCATCAGGTAGAAGAACCATAACAAGATCCGCCTGCTTTGTTGCTTCAGCAACTGTCTCTACTTGAACACCATCTTCCACAGCCTTATCCCAAGACTTACCTTTTCGAAGACCAACTACTACATCAAAGCCACTTTCTTTTAAATTTAGTGCGTGAGCGTGGCCTTGTGAACCATAACCGATGATACCGATCTTCTTATTTTTTAATACCTCATCTTGAATATTGTTGTTGTAAAGTACTTTTGTCATTTGAATACATCCTTCCGATTTCGAGTTTTATATTTGGTTGAAAAAGTATTGCTTAGCACATTGTTTAATTTAATACTGAAAATGACGTCAGGTCCGTCACTTGTGGTTGATGCCCTCGAGGGAAAGCTGTAATCCCGGTCCGGGCGATCTCTTTTATACCATAGGGGCGAAGAAGATCAATAAATGCTTCGATCTTTTCCGTTTTCCCGGTAACTTGAAGAGAAAGACTATCTTTACTTACATCAATAACAGAAGCCCGGAATGGCTCTATTATACCTTGAATTTCACTTCTGACCTGAGGATTACTTACCACTTTAACGAGAGCAAGCTCTCTGGCGACGATCGCCTTATCTGAAAGGTCTGTTACTTTAATTACATCAATTTGTTTGTTTAATTGCTTTGTTAATTGCTCGAGTTTTTGATAGTCGGGTACGTCAACGACAAACGTCATTTTTGACATTCCTTCCGTTTCAGTTCTGCCGACAGAAATGCTTTCAATATTGAACTGACGTTTGTGCATCAAGCCAGTTACCCGATTTAAAACTCCACTTCTGTTTTGAACGACTGCAGTTATAATTCTTTTCACCTTGGTTTCACCCCTATCATTTCATGGATCCCTTTTCCTGGAGCAATCATTGGGAAAACATTTTCTTCCTGAAGAACACGACAGTCCATGAGAACTGGACCATCATAAGCCATGACTTCCGGAAATACCTTCATGAATTCTGCTTGTGTTTCAATTTTCATTCCACGAACGCTGTAACTATTTGCGAGCATCACGAAATCTGGTTGAACACTCATTAGCGATTCAGAATATCGCTTATCATAGAAAGATTCTTGCCATTGTCTAACCATTCCGAGAGCACCATTGTTAACAATAATGATTTTTACAGGTAAGTTTCTTTCCTGCAAAACGGATAGCTCTTGAAGAGTCATTTGGAAACCACCATCACCAACAATTGCGATAACCGGTTCATCAGGAAAAGCTAATTGTGCCCCAATAGCAGCAGGGAAACCGAAGCCCATTGTTCCAAGTCCACCTGAAGTTACCCATCGGTTTGGTTTTGAAAATGGATAGTACTGAGCTGCCCACATTTGATGCTGTCCAACGTCAGTCGTAACAATCGCATTACCGTCCGTTGTATCATGAATAGTTCTGATGAGCCATTGTGGGATCATCTTGCTATCCGGATTGTTGAACCAAAGAGGAAAGTCTTTTTTATTGTTTGCTAATTCATCCAACCAATCTTTATGATCCGGTCCCTCTTTAAGTTGACGTTTCAACTCTAGAAGGGCAGCATTTGAGTCTGCAACGATTGGAATATGAGTGGATACGTTTTTACCGATTTCCGCAGGATCTATATCAATGTGAGCAATGGTCGCCTTGGGAGCAAAGTGTTGTAAGTTCCCTGTAAGACGATCATCAAATCTGGCTCCTACATTGATAAGCAGATCACAGTCAGAGATTGCAATATTAGACGTATAGGTTCCGTGCATTCCTGCCATTCCTAGAAACAATTCATGATCACCAGGAAATGCGCCTAGTCCTAATAGAGTTGATGTTACCGGTATTGAAAATTCATTGACGATGTCCACAAGTGTTTCTGTTGCTTTTCCGTGAAGTACGCCTGCTCCTGATAAAATTAAAGGTTTCTTTGCTTTCTTCAATGCTTCTGTAAGCTTTTTGATTTGCAAAGGATTTGGTTTTATCGTTGGTTGATAGCCTGGAAGATAAAATTCAGATTGGTCCGTTTCAAAACATGGATTTGCTGAAATGTCTTTAGGGATATCTACAACAACAGGTCCTGGTCTTCCGGTAGAAGCAATATGAAAAGCTTCTTTCATTATTCTTGGAAGATCATAACTAGATAACACTTGATAGTTATGCTTCGTAATAGGTGTTGTAATTCCCATAATATCTGCTTCTTGAAAGGCATCTGTTCCTGTTACTGCTGTTGTAACCTGTCCTGTAATGACAACTAGCGGCAAAGAATCCATCATAGCATCTGCAATTCCTGTTACAACGTTTGTAGCCCCAGGTCCAGAAGTAACGAGTACTACTCCTGGTTTACCGGATACTCGAGCATACCCTTCTGCTGCGTGGATAGCTCCTTGTTCATGGCGAGTTAGAATGTGTTGAAAATCACCGTCTGAACGATACAATGCATCGTATATTGGAAGAACTGCTCCGCCTGGATAACCAAATATTGTGTCAACTCCTTGGTCAAGTAATGACTGTACTAAAACATCTGCACCTGTCTGTTGTGTTGTAACTGGCTTAGCTTCTGTCTTTGCGTCTACTTTCACCTTGTCATCCCTCCTAATTTAAATGTTGCAATTTCGTCTATATCATTAGAAAAAAGCCTATTCTTCCCACAATGGTCGTAGCTACATCAGTAGACTACTACAGTTGCGGGGAGAAAAGACCTTTACTTTTCACGGTACCACCCGAATTTACAATACCTTTACAGATATTGTCTCATAAAGCACTTCTTGAGAAAGAGAAGAAAGAGGTGCTTTTTTTGATAACAGGTGTGTTTAAGACACCTGATTACGCCTAATGGAGAATTCTCGTTCAGCATAACACTCAAGGATGATGTCGGATTAAGCTGTAATTCCGGGCTTCCAGCAACCCCGGCTCTCTGTAAATACAGACCCTTAAACCTTTTTTCCCTTCATCGCTTTTTAATAATGAAGTTTTAACTTACAATTGCTTTATTTTGAGTAGCGTTATAGCAAGCTACACCATCTATAGTAACAATTTTTCTGAATTCAGACAATAAGTGATTCGTAATATTGCCCGGCTCACCTGTATTAATTTTCCGGCCATCAACTTCGACTACCGCGATTACTTCTACTGCTGTACCTGTTAGAAAGACTTCATCAGCAACATAGACATCATGGCGAGTGAAGGGAGACTCTTTCATCACATACCCATTTGTTTTTGCGAGGTCTATGATGGCATTTCTTGTAATTCCCTCTAAAGCCCCTAAGTAAACCGGGGGAGTGAAGATCGTGTTGTTTTTGATGATAAATATATTGTCAGCAGAACCTTCTGTAACATAGCCTTGATCATTTAACATTAACGCTTCATCAACGCCAGCTTGATTCGCTTCTAGTTTTACGAGAATATTGTTTAAATAATTCAATGACTTCACTTGCGGACTTAAGACGTCTGGTCGATTACGTCGAGTTGACACAGAACCAAGCCTTAAACCTCTTTGATATAATTCCTTCGGGAAAAGAGTGAGTGCCTCAGCTATTACTATTACTTTAGGTTGCGAACAGGATGCAGGATCCAATCCTAAATTTCCCGGTCCGCGTGAGACAACAACTCGGATATAAGCAGTTTCTAATTCATTTTTCCTGATGGTATTTACAATAATTTGCTCTAACTCCTCCTTATCATATGGGATGTTTAACATGATTGATTGTGCGGATTCATAGAGTCGTTGTAAGTGTTCATCTAATTTAAAAACATTACCACTGTAAACACGAATACCTTCGAATACTCCATCGCCGTATAAAAAACCGTGATCATACACAGAAACGACGGCATCTTCTTTTTTCACGAATTCGCCTGCAAGAAAAATCCATTGGCTGCTCATACCGATTCACTCCTTTCCTTGAAAAATGTTTATAAATTCAGTTCATATAAATTAGGATGCACTTATCGCTAATAAATATGATATTGGAGCCAATCATACAACCATTTAGAAAGAAGGTCAACAGCTATTTGTTAAAAATTCTAACATTTCAAATTAATCAATTGCGAAGAAAGCGATAGCAGTCTCATTATTGGGACAACTGGATTAAAAAAGTGTTGGATTGTAAATTTTTATATAGCGCTTACATTATCAGTAGCTTAGAGTTTCTTTTCATCAAAGCTTAGGCTGTTTCATATGTTATTAGAAAGAGAGGAGGGGGAATCAGTATGAAACAGGATAAGGAATTATTAAAAGCAATTGATGAAATCACTGAAATTGCGGAAGGTTTTGGCTTGGACTTTTATCCAATGAGGTATGAAATTTGCCCTGCTGATATTATCTACACGTTTGGAGCATATGGAATGCCAACAAGGTTCGGGCATTGGAGTTTCGGAAAGCAATTCCACAAGATGAAGCTCCAATATGATTTAGGGTTAAGTAAAATATACGAGTTAGTAATTAACTCTAATCCATGTTACGCATTTTTACTTGATACGAATTCTCTCATTCAAAATAAACTTATTATTGCCCATGTATTAGCACACTGTGATTTCTTTAAAAATAATGTGAGATTCTCGAATACCAGAAAAGATATGGTGGAAAGTATGACTGCTACTGCGGAAAGAATTTCCGCATATGAAATGTTACATGGCCGTGAGGAAGTAGAAAAGTTTTTAGATGCTGTCATGGCTATTCAAGAACATATTGATCCGAGCTTGCAGCGTCCTAAACTCAGATGGTCAAAAGACGATATTTGGTTGGAAGAACAGGAAGAAGTAAAGAAAGCAACTGGTCCCTACGATGATTTATGGAAAATAACAGAAGAGGAACAGGATAAGAAAATTGATTTTAAGAAAAAGAAACAATTTCCACCAGAACCTGAAAAAGATATTTTGTTATTTATTGAGCATTATAGTAAAGAGTTGGAAGAATGGCAGCGAGATATTTTAACAATGATGAGAGAAGAAATGCTTTATTTTTGGCCACAACTTGAAACGAAAATCATGAATGAAGGTTGGGCTTCTTATTGGCATCAACGAATTATCCGAGAACTTGATTTAACATCAGGTGAGTCGATAGAATTTGCTAAACTGAATGCTGGTGTTGTACAGCCTTCAAAAACCCAAATAAATCCTTACTATCTTGGTCTTAAAATGTTTGAGGATATTGAAGAGAGATATAATAACCCCAGTCAAGAGATGCGAGAACTTCAAGGGATTATTCCAAATAGTGGAAGAGAGAAAATGTTTGAAGTAAGGGAGATTGAATCTGATATTTCTTTTGTAAGAAATTATTTAACGAAAGATTTAGTTGGGCGAGAAGATATGTATCTGTTTCAGAAACAAGGAAGAGAATATAAAATTACTGATAAATCCTGGACTGAAGTAAGGGATTCTCTCATAGAAAGTCGTGTTAATGGAGGATTTCCATTTATTAGTGTTAAGGATGGAGATTATTTAAAAGGTGGAGAGCTTTATTTAACTCATGAATACGAAGGGGTGGAACTGGATACGAAGTATTTAGAGAAAACTCTTCCGTATTTATATCAGCTTTGGGGAAGAAACGTTCATATAGAAACAGTGATTTCCGATCGGAATATTGCTTTTAGTTTTGATGGGAATAAGGTTCAAAAAAGGTATGTATAAATAGAAGAGTAATAAAGGGAAGTCTCAAAAGGTTTTGTTGACCTTTTGAGACTTCTATTTTTATAAACATTAATGTTTAAGGAAACTGACTTTATTTAAAACCAATATAACTTAACATTCTTCCAGTCTTTCCCTGGTCACGTCGGTGTGAGTAGAATAAGTCCTTTTCACAACTTGTGCAGTATGTTGATGTTTGAATGTTTTCTTCTAATACTCCAGCTTGAAGGAGGAGTTGTCTATTAATCCCTTTTAAATCTAATGAGAATTGTCCTGCGCTAATTTCTTCATAAAATTTATCTTTAAATGAACAAGGTTGTAAAGCCTCTTTCACTTGTTCAATAACTGGTTGGTCGACTCTGTAACAACATTCACCTATTGAGGGACCAATGGTAACTTTCACCTGAGCAGGTATGACATCTTCAGTGATCTCCCAAAGTTCGATCATTTTACCACCTATGTTCTTGACAGTTCCCTTCCATCCAGCATGTGCAATGCCAACCATGGCCTGTTCAGCAGAATAGAAATATAGCGGGACACAGTCAGCGTAGCATAGCGTAAGTAAGACGTTCGTTTCTTTTGTATAAAAAGCATCTGTCCCTTTTATGCTCTCTTTGTATTCCAAGGCACCGTAGCCAGTTAATTCAGGAGTGATTTTAACAATATGATCCTGGTGTGTTTGCTCAGCGCAAGCCCAAGAAGTCAAAGGAAATCCTAGCTTATCAGCTAGGATTTTTCGATTTAGAGCAACTGTGTCCGCTTTGTCATCTACATGTAGCCCTAAATTATTTGAATCAAAACTACCTTTACTTGTGCCGCCGGATTTTGTTGTGAATCCAGCAACCAAAGCTGGGTTTTTGTCCTGCCAATTGGATAATGGCATAATTGGACCAGTTGTCGTTTTAAAAACTTCAGTCATGAAGAACACCTCGATACTTTCAATGTATATTCCTTCTATACTATGGTCGCAGAGAACTAGCTGTTCTTATCTTTTTTATTAGATTCATACATATCATAAGCTTTAGGAGATTCGGCTTCTTGCTTTGTTTTATTAAACTTCTTTAGTTTATACACAGTGAAAGAAGCTGCAATTAATACAAAAATCATAAAGATATACGCGTATCCCATTCCACTATCTGAAGGGTCGGGAACAGTAAATAGGTCCATGTTTACCCCTGCCTTTCTCTATAATTTACTATAAAGACATTATAGCAGTGAATAGGAAAAAAAACCTCTTTTAACGGTGTTTCAAAAAAGTAAGTTATTACCTCACTAAAATATGATTAGCCAGGGGTTAGGCAGTAATATTTTTATCAGGTTTGGGTGAAAGCAGACTTGCCGTGAGGCCGAGAGCAGGAAAAATCAAGGTTAAAAGTAGAATTTCTTGATATCCGCTAAATAAATCATAAGCTATTCCGAATGGTAAAGGACCAAAAGCAGAAGCACATACTGTAACTGTTGTTGCTACTCCTTTGATGCTGCCTATGTATCTTCTGCCGAAATAATCTGGAAAAATAACCGAAATGACTATTCTCTCCATTCCGCCAACAAACCCCCATATTAATCCAAAAATTACTGCCATCATGAATGACTCTGTAAAGTACAGGGTAATAATAAATATAAATTGGCCAAAGAAAACAAAAGCAAACATATAATGGACTTTTACTTTTTCTAATACGAATCCAGCCATCATAGTGACTGGAAAACCGATCATTGCCATGAGACTTAAAATAAATGCAGCGGCAGTTGTACTAAGACCACTTCCACCCAATATCGATATGAGATGGAAAGTAAGACCGGTGTTAACCATCGAAGGAATACCTACACAGAGCAAAATCAGCCAAAATTGTTTTGTTCTCATTGCTTCTTTCAGTGTCCATGAAACATCTAAATCACGTTTTAATTTCTCTTCTTCTTCATCAGTAGATGGTTTTTTATTATCAGGTAATAACCCGATTTCTTCAGGTTTATTTTTCATGAAAAAATAAACGACAGGAACAAAAAGAAAAAGAATAAGCACACCTAAAATTCTCCAAGCAGTTTCCCAACCGAAACTAGTAATCAGCCAAGCATTAAACGGTGGAAAGAGAGTAGAGCTTAAAAATCCACCGAGCATCATAATACTGAATGCACGGCCTCTTTTTTCAATAAACCATTGTGGGATCAGAGTGTTTGGAACAAGTGTCATAGAACCTTGACCGAGTAACCGAATTAGGAAGAAACCAATGAATAACATCCACGGGTTAACTACGATACTATTCCAAAAGCAAGCTGCTGCAAGCAAGATACTAACAGTTAACGAGACCGTTCGTTGACCGAATCTGTCAATACTGGAACCGACAAGGAATAATAAAAATCCAGCTGCTAGTGTTGCCGAGGAGTAGATGCCGGATACTAACGAACGTTCCCAGCCAAAGTCAAGAATATAATAATCGATAAATACTGCATTAGAATATGTTTGGCCTGGTCCAGAAAAAAATAAACTCATGGCACCAATGATGACTATATACCAACCATAATAAAAATCGGGCTTAATAGGTTTTGATACAGATTTTTTCATAGGCGAATCCTTCCTCATGATGAGATTATTCATTGTCTGATATCTATTCTATCAAATATTTAGGAAATCTAAAGAGTTTCTTATGTATAGACAGGGTATATAGTTCTTATAGATTGTTGTTTTACTTCAGATGGGGAAAATCGAATTCATGACAGGTGGACGCTTTCGCGGACATCGCATCTTCAAATTTCTTTCCATGCAATGGTTACACATGCTACTCCCCTGTTCTGAAAAATCACTCAGACCAGGCTTAAGCAATGCAGCAGCTTGCTCATTGCTTTGAGGATGTTCAAAAAGGTAAAACAAACTTCCTTTTTGAACATCCTCTATAAGTCCTTTATATATAGCTTTAAGGCTCTTTTTGTTATGCTTGAAACATATAATAATTGATTTACGTATTGGAATAATAGGTATCAAAGGAAAGGAATGGAAATGTGGAAAATAATTTTGTAGCAAGCCACCCTTATATAAAAGTAATAAGGGAGATTAACAGTATTCAACAGAAGAATGTGGAGTATGAGCGGAGAATGTATCTATACGAAGATAAATTGGCAACAAAACATCATCAATTCCCGATAGAGAGGGTATTTGATATATCATTTAGAGAAATGAGCGGGGGAGATGCGATGTTGTATATCCATACTTCCCAGGGTGTATTTTCCTATAGTGTCAAAGAGGATCCAACAGAGTTTATACGAATCTTTAAAGAAAAAGAACAAGAGAGACAAGATAAATTAAAGTAGTGTTAACGCATTCAATCACGTTATAATGATTAACAAGGAAATTTTAAAGGGGGATACAAATGAATTATCGCAGACTTGGAAATACAGATTTAAAGATTAGTGAATTGAGCTTGGGAACATGGGCTATCGGTGGTTCATGGGGGGAGACCGATGATAAAGAAGCACTAAAGGGCTTGGAGTATGCCATTGATCAAGGAGTTAATTTCCTTGATACAGCAGATGTTTACGGTGACGGTCACAGTGAGCAGTTATTGGCTAAGGCAACAAAAGGAAAAGAAGACAGTATCCATATAGCGAGTAAGTTTTGCCGTGCTGGTGATATCCATGATCCTAAAACCTACTCGGAAGAATCTGTGCGCAATTATTTAGAAAATACATTGAGAAGATTAAAAAGGGAGCGGCTAGATTTATACCAAATTCACTGTCCGCCCATTGAAATTCTTAAGGATGGTAAAGTATTTGAAGTACTTGATAAATTACAGGCTGAAGGTAAAATTCGTCATTATGGTGTAAGTGTAGAGACGGTTGAAGAAGGACTTCTCAGTATGGAATATAAAAATGTCCGTGCACTTCAAGTCATCTTTAATATGTTTCGACAAAAACCTGTTACCGAGCTATTTCCTCAAGCTATCGAAAAGGGTGTTGGGATTTTAGCGCGGGTTCCACTAGCTAGCGGCCTTTTGACAGGAAAGTTTTCGAGTGATCATCAATTTGAAAAGGATGATCATCGAGATTTTAACCGTGATGGTCAGCAGTTCAATGTGGGAGAGACTTTTGCTGGACTTCCATTTGAAAAAGGTGTGAAATTAAGTGAACAGCTATCATGGATTGCAAAAGGAAGAGAAAGTATGTCTCAGGCTGCGCTGAAATGGGTATTGGAGCATCATGCTGTATCTTCTGTAATTCCAGGCTTCAAGAACGTCAAACAAGTTGAGAATAACTTGAAAGCAATCTCTACGAAAAAGTATTCGCCGAAAGAATTAACGGAAATCCAGTCATTTTATGAAAAAAATGTTCATGCGCATATTCGAGGTGCTTACTAGTAAATAGGTTGTCTCAAAAGGTGTATTTTGACCTTTTGAGACATCGCTATTTAACAAAAGACGTTATGCGTTTTTCTTAGTCATTCAACGCTTCCAATTCTTCTTCTACAAACTCCATTAAGTTTTTAATCATTTCTTCTGAAAAGTCAAAACGAATACCGGCAGCTTTATAAACTTCCGACAGAGATTTAGAAGCTCCCAATGATAATGCCTGCTTGTAGTTTTCTAACGTTTTCTCCGGATTAGTTCGATATTGTTTATACATTTGCAAAGCACCTAATTGCGCAATGACGTATTCTACAAAATAAAATGGGACTTCAAAAATATGAAGAATTCGGAGCCACGTTATTTCAGCCCATTCCTCGTATCCTTTCCAATCAACAATGCTTGAATCTATTTGGAAATGAAGTTCTTTAAACTTCATTTTTCTTTCTGCAGGAGTATGATTTGGATTCTCATACAACCAATGTTGAAATTGATCAACGACCATTCCAAATGGTAAAAATCCAACGATCCCAGTTAAATGGTCTTTTTTTGCTCGTCTAAGATCTTCCTGATCATCATAAAATAAATGCCATTGATCCATCGTTAGTAACTCCATGGTCATACTTGCAAGTTCAGCAGATTCCATTGGAGTATCACGGTATTTACTAAGAGGAAGATCTTTTGTTAAATCATTATGAATACAGTGGCCCATTTCATGCAACAACGTAGTCATATCATCGTGTGTTTTTGAAGCGTTCATAAAAATAAAAGAAAGCTCAGATACAGGAAGAGGTGCACAGAATCCTCCTGGTGATTTTCCCTTGCGAGTTGTTAAATCAAGCATCCCGTGTTTATCCATTGTAGTAATTAACTCCGCAAAGCGGGGTTCTAAATTTGAAAATATCTGTGTAGTTTTCTCTACAAGTTCATTACGATTATGAAATGGCTGAAGAGGTTTCTGTTCATTAGAAACGCCTTTTCGATCCCATGGTCTATATACGTCAACTCCCAATTCTTTTTGATGCTCTCGTTGAAGTTTTTTATTTAAGGGGGTTACATGCTTTTGGATAGCCACTGCGAGATTTGTGCAATCCTCAGGAGTATAATCAAAACGTTCATACTTTTTGAACATATAATCGCGATAATTAGGAAGGTCGGCATTTTCTGCTTTTCTGTGTCGAAGTTCGATTAGATCGCTCATTATGTTTTGCAATTCTGTTTCTTTAGAAATAAATGCCTTTACAGTCAACGTCATTGCTTTTTTTCGTATTTTCCGGTTAGAATCCTCTAAATAAGTTGAGATTTCACTAAGAGTTTTCTCCTCTCCATTCCAATCAACTGTGAGACTTCCTGTATGTTCGAAATAAAGAGTAGTAAGACGATCTTCTTCAATTTCTAATGCAATGTTACTTTCTCGAAATAATTCTTTTGCATTTATTTTACTTTTCAAAAACTCTCGGTAATACAGTGGATCAAGTTGGTTTTTAATTGGAGAAGATAGAAATTTCTCATCCAATAATGCTTCGTATTTTTTGACTAAGGGTTCAATTACTTGCTGGTCATATTCAAAAGCTTTTTTTGCTGTTTCTGAATCACTTTGACATTGAAAGTCTATGTAGTGTCCAGTGAGACCTTCTTCAATATAGTTTTGGATCTGTGAATGCTGTTTCAACCAGGCCTCCATTTCTTTCACTGTTTCAATATCTTCTTTAAGTAAATTTTTAAAAGATTGCTCAACAGAAGTTGGATCTTGAAAATTTAATTTTTCTTGGTAAAAAGTTGACATGGAGAAACCTCCTTCAAAGTATGTTCATCCTAATAAGCATAGTAGATTTTAGAAAATACGTCTACCAAAAAATAGAAATTATTGCGGTAAAATAATATGGAGAGGATTTTAAAGATAGCTATTAAATTATTTGGAAATCGTTATGAAAAATTAATCATTATAAAATTAGAATATTTGGTTGCTTCTTTTCTGCAGGTTAATCTTTCACGACTATCTTTTATACATGAGAGGTGAGCTTTTTAGGTGCATGTGGCATTATCATGGAAGGTTGTTAGAGAAGGTTACCGCTTGCTTTTTCCGTGGATATCATCCTAGGCTAAAGCATCTGTCTAGAGCAGATTCGAACCCTTATCGTTGGAAAGAGAAAACATACTCTTTAAATAGATAAAAAGTTTTATGAACTTATAAAAAAGAGTGCTCAAGTTTTGAGCACTCTTTAGATGTAGTTATGGAGTTTCAATGATAGTTACATTAACATCTTTGCGACCAAACGCAAATGCATCATCTTTTGAAGCGACATGAAGGTCAATTTTATTTCCTTTAATAGCACCGCCAGTGTCACCAGCTACTGCTCTGCCATATCCTTCAACTTCCACAATAGAACCGAGTGGAATGACACTAGGATCAACTGCTACTACTTTTTTGTTCGGTTGATCTCTTAGGTCGATTCCAGTTGCTGTAATACCGCTGCATCCTGTACAACCAGCTGTGTAAGCAGTTGCTTCCATAGTAATTGAACCTTCAGCATCATTACTAGAATCTGAGCTTTCTTCGGATGAAGAAGTGTTACTGCTGTTGGAAGCTTCCGCTGACTCTTGAGTTGATTCCTCGGGAACTTCTTCCGTAGATTCTTCTGTTGATTCCTCAGAAGGCTCACTGGAAACACTTTCCACAGGTTCTTTAGTAACCTCAGAAGATTCCTCTTCAGAAGAGCTTGGTGCCTTTTCTGCTGGAGCTGCAATCTCTGGATTATATCTACTTGTTAAAGGGTAAAGAGATTGATACGTATATGGACCTGCAATACCCTTTTCGCCTTGAACACCCTCTTCTTCTTGGAAGTTAATGAGAGCTTCTTCTGTTAAGGGGCCAAACTTACCGTCTAGTTGAGAAGTGAAATAGTCTAATTCAGCAAGATCTTCTTGAAGAGCAAGAACCAGATCTCCAGTATCTCCTTGTTCAAGACCAATAAGTGCACTGTATGTTTGAACACCAGTTAATCCATCTACTAGAAGATCGTAATTTTCTTGGAAATCAATAACTGCCTGTTCGGTTGCTGTATCGAAATAGTTATTCACTTCACCATCATAAAACTCAGTCTCTTCTAAAAGCTCCTTAAGTTCGATGACATGTTCATGAGTTTTTCCATTATATAGTAGCTTTTCGCCGAATTCTTTGTCACCTGCAGCACTAGCTTGGTCTGTAGTGAACAACAAAGCCCCTAATACTACTGCTGATACGCCTAACCGTTGGAAAGAACGGTTTTTTAGATTTCTTTTCAATCGAAACCCTCCTTCAAAGTGTTGTTGTTTCTTGTACAACGATGCCAATCATATCAGCCTGGATTTGGGCTAGCAACCCCTTTACTATCTATTTAATGTTTTGAAAAGAGATTGTCACCTATTGAAATGTTAATGTCATATATAAGAGGTTTTTTCACAATTCATTTTGCATATGTTCTAATATGTTGAAAGGACAACTTATTAATTGATATGATAATTACGCTTAGCAATAGTAATAATTAAAGATAAGACATGAATATTGAGGTTCTGTTATTAGTTGTTTTGTCGTAAGAACTATTGAACGAAGAGTCAAGACTCAAGACTCATAAGCATGAGAAAATAAAAGAACTGATAATAAAGGAGAAATGAAGAATATGATTCAACGTAAATCTGAACGGGAAATTGCACTTATGATAGAAGCAGGAAAGCTATTAGCATCTATTCACCGCAAGCTTGCAACAATGATTAAGCCGGGTATTACAACATTAGAAATAAATGATTTCGTAGAGAAGACGATGAATAAATATGGAGCTACCCCTGCACAAAAAGGATTTCGCGGGTATGAGTTTGCAACGTGTGCATCTATAAATGATGAAATTTGTCATGGTTTTCCCCGATCAGAAAAATTGATAGAAGGAGATATCGTTACAGTTGATTTCGTAGTCGATCTTAACGGTGGATTAGCGGATTCAGCTTGGACGTATCCTGTTGGAAATATTACTGATGATATAAAACAATTAAATAATGTTACTAGAGATTCACTTTATAAGGGGATAGAGGCTGCTGTAGCTGGGAATCGAGTAGGAGATATTGGTGCTGCAATCCAAGAATTCATTGATCCTTATGGTTATGGAATAGTCAGAGACTTTGCAGGACATGGTATTGGACCAACGATTCATGAGCAACCAAATATACCTCATTATGGTCAGAAAGGGAAAGGACTCCGGTTGAAAGAAGGAATGGTAATAACAATAGAACCGATGATTAATATCGGCGGGTGGCAGTCAAAAATGGATGATAACGGCTGGACCGCAAGAACACAAGACGGAACGCTGTCCACTCAGTATGAACATACGCTAGTAATAACAAATGGTAAACCGATTATCACAACGGATCAGGAACAAGAAGGGTTAATTGACCTTTAACTTTTTTCATAAAATTTATAAAATTGGCAGCTATCTTTACGCCACAAGTATCAAGGGAAACCCACCTCCTTTCGAGTAGCACCTACACTCAGTACGTAGATGCTACTCGGGGTGGCTAAAGATCACACTGTATTTAATAAAAGACGCTTTGCGTTTTTCTTATACAGTAATGAGCAAATGGAACTCTGTTTTCTCACATAGGCAAGCACCTTGGTTTCTAACTAATCATAGGCTGTAAGGAGTATGTGAGAAGGGAGAGAATATTGTGGATGACACAAGAGTTTTTAATTGGCTATTTCCGAACCAACCAGGTCAACCTTCCCAAGGATTAGGTGGTATCGGTCAGTACTTTGGATTTGGACCAGGGCAAGGTCAAGGACCACCGGGGCCACCACCAGGTTCACCGGGCTTCGGGGCTGGCGCACAACAAGGACCACCACCCGGGCCACCTCCTAGTACACCTCCGATACAGTCTTTTGGACAACAGGAAGATATTGGAGTTTTTGCCGTAGATCCAGGGGCATTTTATGGTTGTCTTTACCGATATACGTACGTTCGCTTGGAAAATGGTCGAAGGTTTTGGTTTTGGCCAACGTTTATTGGCAGGAGATCTGTTGCAGGTTACAGATGGAGACCTAGACAGTATCGATGGGTTTATATGGGGATAGATACAAATCAGATCCGTTCATTTCAATGTCGATAGCAATTGATTTTCGTATGTTAGAAGGTCTCTATGCAGTCCTTCTGACGTATCCTCTTTTACTAAACGCATTACAAATCCTTTTTAGTTTCACAGTAACTGTGTGAAATACTTTCCAAAATAACCAACATTTGAAGTCTGGTAATCTTTTCCCCACGCACATAAGGGGAATTTTTTATGCCATAATGTTGCTCATGGAGGTGTTCAAGGATGATTAAAAAAATAGTATCATCAGTTATTGCTTTATGTGTTGTATTTCCACTAGTTAATTCTGAAGTGGAGGCCAGCTCGACGTATCAGGTGAAAAATGGGGATACATTATGGTTTATCTCTGTAGAACAAGGAGTAAAATATTCTGATCTTTTAGCTTCGAATAAAAATATTTCTAACCCAAATATGATTTTAGTAGGGCAACAGTTGACGGTTCCAGCAAGTCAAAATGGAACTACTGTTGAACAGTCAAGTCAACTTTCACAATTCGAACAAGAAGTCGTTCGCCTTACAAATATTGAGCGTGAAAATCAGGGATTATCTCCTTTACAGATAGATAATCAAGTTTCAAAAGTTGCTAGAATTAAATCGCAGGATATGAGAGATCAAAACTATTTCTCTCACCAAAGTCCAACGCATGGCAGCCCATTTGATATGCTGAAAAACTATGGTGTTTCTTATCGAGGAGCAGGAGAAAATATTGCTGCAGGTCAAAGTACACCTCAACAAGTTGTCCAAGGTTGGATGAACTCTCAAGGTCATCGTGAAAATATTTTAAAGAGCAGTTTTACACATATAGGAGTAGGACATGTTGAAGGTGGATCTTACGGTCACTACTGGACACAAATGTTTACTACAAAATAATTTCTATTAGGAAATGTCTCAACAGGTAATATATACCTGCTGAGACATTTTTTTAATGTAGAAAGATAGCTAGTTTATGCTCTAAGAATTGGCGAATAGGCAAGCGGGTGATCTTACATAATGACTGTTTTCTTATAAATTATTGTATTAATTATAACCGGTCCGTAACATTTAAACTGATTCATTCCTTAATAAAATAGGCCAACAGGGGAAGTTTTTCTGCAAGGGTTGTGTATAATGAAGATAGAGGATTTAATTCGAGAATAAAAGACGCTTTGCGTTTTTCTTAAACTACTAGGAAGGTGGATGCCTTATGAAGTTTTTTCGCCAGCACTCAGCTGTAACCATGTTAAAGGAAGCAGAAAACTTTTTAGTGGACAATGAGGCAGAGCATAATCTTCCCCTTGGAATCCTAAAACAGTTAGCTAGGAGCGAAAGAAAATCAGGTCAAACTTCCCAACTAAAAGATGTCTTAATGGTTATTGGGAAAGAGGACGACAGTAAGCCAAAAATTGTCCTTGTTCGAACACCACAACGAAACCTCATTATATGTGGGCATAAATCTGCGGTGCATGATGCCGCAATATGGGCTTATAAGGCAGAAGGAATAGCTATCCCTGGAGTGATTGGTTGTTCTGATCTTGTAACTGATTTTTCTGAGAAGTGGAAGGAACTAACCTCTTGTAATGTTGTAAAAGTCATGCAACAAAAAATCTATCAGCTAGCCTCGCTCCGTGACTTTAAGCGAACAAAAGGAAAACTGTGCTATGCAAATGAAGATGATATTGCACTCATCATGTCATGGACAGAAGATTTTGAAAGAGATACTTTAGGAATGACAGATCATAAAGACTTAGAAAAAAATGTACTTGATGAAATAGAACATAACCGGGTGTTTCTCTGGAAAAATGAGAATTGTACGCCGGTATCAATGGCAAAACGTGCTCGGGAGTTGGAAAATGGAGTAGTCGTAAACTTTGTATATACTGCAGACGAATATCAAGGTCAAGGGTATGCCACATCTTGTGTAGCTGCGTTGAGTGAACGACTTCTCCAAGAAGGATTTCAATTCTGCAGCTTAAACACAGATGCTGAAAATCCAACCTCTAATTCTATTTACATGAAAATTGGATATGAATTTGTAGGAGATGCTATAGAGTATCGTTTTGATTACGTTTGAAGAAAACTGAGTCAAAGTAAAAAAACGGCAAATGCCGTTTTATGAGATAAGAAAGTAGTGATTCGGACCATGTTTCCTTAAGGGGAGTATGGTATTTTTTAGCTATCTTTACAACACACGCATCAAGCGACCGCCCTACTACTGAGTAGCACCTACACGTACTAAAGAGGTGCTACTCGGGGTGGCGAAAGATCACGCTGTATTTAATAAAAGACGCTTTGCGTTTTTATTACGTGAAGTATTCAATTTTTGATTCAGGAAAAAATTCATCTTTATACCGATGAAATGTTTCTTGGATCATCTCTTGTTCTTGTGTTTGATAGACGTATTTACCTATCCCGTACTTTCCCCATTTGTATTTTCTTTTTTCTTCATCTAACTCTAATTTCGTCATCGGATAATTTTTTTGAATCACTCGTTTTGCAGGTTTTGTAAATCTGTGCTGAATTAATTCGAATGTTACATTTTGTCTTAATGATTGAGGAAGTTTTTTGTTGAGCTTCTCGAACATCGTATAGTAACCCTTTTCCCAACCTTCGTGTAAATATATTGGAGCGATGATAAAACCTAACGGGTAGCCGGCCTTAGCGACTTTTACAGCCGCATTTATGCGCTCATTCAGAGGGGAAGTACCATGTTCAAAATGCTTAATAACATAATCGGCATTAATGCTGAATCTAAACCGGGTTTTGCCTCGGTGGTCAGCATCTAGTAGGTGATCTACATGATGGTATTTAGTGACAAAACGAAGTTTACCATGTTCCGATTTCCCAAAATGTTCAATAGCTTTTTTTAAAGAGTGAGTTAAGTGATCTATGCCAACAATATCAGATGTACAAGCTGCCTCGAACCGAGTTTCCTTAGGGGCACGTTCCTGCATGTATTCATCAGCTGCGTTAAATATTTCATCGGTATTTACGTAGGTACGAATATAAGGTTTACTGCCCATTGTGGTTTGCAAATAGCAATATTGGCAATGGCCCATGCAACCAGTAGCTAGTGGAATCGCATATTCTGCAGAAGGTTTTGATGTATCGAATTTCAATGTCTTTCTTACGCCTACTACAAGGGTAGATTTTGCTACGCGATATTGTTGAAAATGATTTTTCCCTGGTATATTCCGAACTTGATTGTGTGAAGTAGTCTGACGTATTTCAATTCCCATGTCGGTGAATTTCTTGTGAAGCTGCTCTCCCAATGGATATTCCAATGCTCGTGGCTCCATATAAACGAGTTGAGGTACAAAAGGAGGGATCATCAGTCGTAAGTCTCTTGGATAGGGGATTGGTCAAGATCCGATTCCATTGGACCAAATGTAGATGTGTAATCCCCTTTGGCTTCTGAGTAGCTGGAGTATATGGCTAAATCATCCGTTAGAGGATAATACTCTTCCATGAAAAACAAAGCTAAATGACCAGGGTGAAAAGGATTGGTAACAATGGATGCTTCTTGAATATGTGCGACTGATTGTGTATGAGGATTTCGTTGAATGACAAATACGGTGTCACCTGACTGTAATTGATTACTATCCATAAAAGTATTGCCTCCTTTTTTCTTTCCTATCATGTGAGAATACGGGAGAGATATACCTAGAAAAAAACAGCAGATAAACAGGACCATTGATAAAATTTAAAAATATACATGGCAATGGCTTCGTTCATAGCATCAAAAAGGCACTGGAAAAGTAAAAAAACAACTTTTTCAGTGCCTTCATATAAGTACTCGAATAAAATATTTACTGGTGGTCTTCGTCTATTTCAGAATCTTTGTCTTGTTTTTCAAGGTTGGATAACTTTTCCTCTAATAATTCAACTCTCGCTTGTAAAAGCTTATAATCATCTTTAGACACAAGATTCAGATCCTCTATAAAGTTGCCTACTTTTTCTTTTGAACGTGTATTCCATTTTTCTTCTGTTTCCTCACCCTTTTTTAGTAGGGAGTGATACATGTCGTCAGCTTCCTGGGGAGTAACCCGGCCTTTGGATACTAAATCATCAATATACTTTTCTACTTTTTCCTTACTAGATACTGCAGCTCCTAAGCCTAACAAAAACCCTGTTTTTAATAAATTACTCATAAGTAACTCCTCCTAAAATTTATTGTCTAATTTTTTCACCCACCGCTTATGAATGATAAAACTAAAAACAGTAGCGATTAAAAATACAAGTGTCACAAGAGCCATAAAGCTCTGCAACAATGGAAAAGAGAAAATAAGCGAGACAAATAACAATAGACTACTGAAGAAAAAACCACATACAGAACTGATTATTAATAGTATATATCTTTGGTGGTCAAATTGCCTCCACTGTCTTCGTTCTTCAGATTTTCTTTGTTCATGAGGTGCTTCAAGGTAACTATTTAAGTTACGAGGGAGCGACAATAAAGGTTTCACCGATTCTTTCAATACTTGCATCTTTATATTTCCGCGGTCGTCATCGGTATCTTCTAACCATTTCGCTACTACAGGTTTACCCAATTCTATAAAATCGATTTTGGGATCAATAATTGTTAGAACGCCAATACCGATAGATGCGGCGCGACCTAAAAACGCGAATTCTGCGGGTAATTGGATAGGCTGTTCCCGTACTATTTCTTGAAGATCATTAAATATTTCTTCTACCTTGTGCTGATCTAATTGAGTAATGTCTTCTTCCAAATACATATCTACATAAGTTTTAAGTAAGGTTTGGAGCTTTTTTTTATTTGCTTTGGGAAGAAGGAAACCTAAATCTTCAAGTTGGCTAATAACAAGCTGATAATCATCCAAGACAAATCCTTGAATCATCTTGCGAATTCTTTTGGCGTCATCGCGTGAGATTTCTCCAACCATTCCAAAATCAAGAATAACGATTTGACCGTCCTTTGTTATAAGAATGTTTCCTTGATGTGGGTCAGCATGAAACATTCCATAGTCGAGCAATTGATCAATAAAAAATTGAAAAAGTCTTCTTGCTGTGTCTTTGTGATCAATTTGATGTTTCTTTAGAAAAGATAATTCAGTTACCTTTCTTCCTTCAATCCACTCCATCACGAGAACTTTTTTTGTACAGAATTCTTCAAAGAATTGCGGGATATAATAATCCTGACTATGACTAAATCTCTTTTGAAAATTTTGAGCATTTTTTAGTTCTTTATAATAATTAAGCTCATCACCGATAATTGAAACGACTTCTTTGAATAAAGCTTTCGTATCGACTTCTTTACCGAATTTAGTGAAGGTCCTGGTAATCCATAGTACGATTCGTAATGCTTTAAAATCTGTGCGAATAATTTTATCGATATGATTCCGTTTAATTTTAATTGCGACTTCTTGTCCATTTTTTAATGTGCCTTTGTAGACTTCTCCAATCGAAGCGGAGGCAATCGGTTTATCACTAATTTGTGATAATCGATTGGAAATAGGTTGACCCCATTCATCTTCCAGTATTTTCTTGGAAATTTCGGCTGGAACAGGAGGGACCTGGTCAATTAAGTCTGCTAATTCTTTCAGGAAAACTTCAGGCATAATATCGGCCCGAGTGCTAAGGAATTGACCAACTTTAATCATTAAACCTTCAAGTTTAAGCGCTTTTTCGCGATACTCTATTGCTTGTTTTTTTAATAGCTGCTCCCATTTTTGATGAGAGGCTGAATCCCAATTTTTATGTGTTTTATTAAAGATATATAGTTGCAGAACAAATTTAAGAAACATAATAACAATGACCGTGATTCGATATAAAGAGAAATTTTTCACATTGTGCCTCCTGATAAACATACAAAATAATAGTGGATGATGTATGTTAATTAATTCTATACCCTTAAGTAATAAAAAGTAAGCGAAAACAAGGATAAACAAACATTTGATTTATAAACAAATGTTTGTTTTAATTAAGTAGAGGATAAGGAGGAAGGTAATGAACGAAAAAGAAGAGTACATTATAGGTCTCATTAAAAATAATCCTTATATTTCACAACAAGATTTAGCTAGCAGATTACAATTATCCCGATCTGCTGTAGCTGGTTATATTTCGTCATTGACAAAAAATGGCCATATTAAAGGAAGAGCCTATGTATTAAATAATGAACGGCAAGTTTTATGTGTCGGTGGAGCGAATATTGACCGTAAGGCAAAAATTCAATCAGAATTCCAATGGGAAGACTCAAATCCAGTAGTGGTCAGTGAAACAATTGGAGGAGTAGCCAGAAATATAGCAGACAATCTTGCCAGACTTCAAGTACCAACATTGCTTTATACTGCAGTAGGATCCGATTCTGAAGGAGACAAAATATGGTCTCACTCGTCACATTATGATATGTCGACATCGATTCAAAAACAGGATCAAAGGACTGGAAACTATACTGCGGTGCTTAATGAAAAAAATAATATGATGTTTGCACTAGCAGAGATGGATATATATGACGCAGTTTCGGTAGCTGATGTAAAAAAATCTCTTAGTCATTTCCGTTCAGCTGATATGATCATTCTTGACACGAATTTCCCGAAAGATGTTTTATCGTCTATATTTCATCAAAAGGATGCAGGCAAGCAAATTCTCGGAGTTGTGCCAGTATCCGCCAAAAAAATTAATCGATTACCGGACGATCTATCGAAAATCGATTATTTTATTTTAAATATTGAGGAGTTAAACGCAGTCATTGAAAGGTATGTTCCTCATGTGAAATCAAAGGACATTCCAATGAAAATGGATGAGATAGTGAAGCTTGGAGTGAAGAATATAATTGTTACTGCAGGGGAAAAAGGTGCACATTTTCAATCGGTGGAAGGATCAATAGGACAGACTGTTGCGTTAAAAACACATGTAGAGGATGTTACGGGTGCAGGGGATGCTTTTGCTGCTGGCGTCTTTTACAGCATTCATAAAGGACTGACGTTAAAGGTTGCTTGTGAAAATGGCACGAAGCTGGCACAGCGAACGTTAAGCACTACAGAAACCGTTGCCGAAGGATTAAATGAATCCATTTTTAACGAGGTACTTTAACAGGACAAGGGCAATAAAAAAAGGAATTTCGTTAAAAATTCGATCGACCAAGAATAAATTAAAACGAAATGAAACTAAGAACCATCAAACCAAGGAGGAACATAACATGAGCTACACACAATATATTGACTATTCAGCAGAGGTATTAAAAGCTAAAGAAGCAAACTTACCAATCGTTGCTCTTGAATCAACAATTATCTCTCACGGTATGCCATACCCTCAGAATGTAGACACAGCTAAGAAAGTTGAAAAAATTATTCGCAATAAAGGAGCAGTGCCAGCTACGATTGCTATTTTAGATGGGAAAATTAAAATAGGACTTTCAGAGGAAGAACTTATTTATTTAGCAAAAGCGACAGATGTAGAAAAAGTCAGCAGAAGAGATCTTGCCTCTGTTTTGGCTTCTAAAAAAGCAGGTGCTACGACGGTAGCCGCAACGATGATTTGTGCAGAATTGGCTGGAATAAAAGTCTTTGTAACCGGAGGAATCGGTGGCGTACATAGAGGCGCTGAAGAAACAATGGATGTATCTGCTGACTTACAGGAGTTAGCCAAAACAAATGTGGCCGTTGTTTGTGCAGGTGCGAAATCAATATTAGATATTGGTTTAACTCTTGAATATTTAGAAACACATGGCGTTCCCGTTGTTGGATTTGAAACAGACGAGTTCCCGGCTTTTTACACGCAAAAAAGTGGCTTTGGTGTTGATGTTAAGGGTGAGACTCCTCAGGATATTGCAGCTATGTTAAACGTAAAATGGGAATTAAACCTCCATGGCGGAGTTGTTATTGGAAATCCAGTCCCGAAAGATAAAGAAATGGATAAATCTTTGATAGATCAAATTATTGATAAAGCTCTTAAAGAAGCGAAGGATAAAGGCATAAGCGGGAAAGAAACAACACCCTTTTTACTGGATCGTTTAAAAGAACTAAGTGAAGGTGCAACGTTAACGACGAATATTGCTTTAGTAGAGAATAACGCTCATGTAGGGGCGGAAATTGCCGTTGCCCTTCATGATATTGAAAAATAAATAAAAGAAGTGAGGGGCACAGAAAAAGTTATTTACTTTTCCAGTGCCTCTTCCAACTTTTTAGAGTTTTCTTACAAGGTAATTTATAAGTTGACAGCTATCATTACGCCACACGCATCAAGGGAAGTTCGCTTCCTTTCGAGTAGCACCTACACGCACTAAGTAGGTGCTACTCGGGGGTGGCTTTAAAGATCACGCTGTATTTAATAAAAGACAGCTATGCCGTTTTTATTATGCTTTATTACTAATCATTAGATTCATCGCTAGCAGTCTCCTTGCAATTAACAATGAGAATAATAAGAATAACGTAAAGCCAATCCAATAAGAGACAATTCTTAGCGCATCTGCATTCCACGGTGCCAAAGAAGAAATAATCATTCCACCTAATAATGAAAAGCAAAGGCTAAACAGGATTAAAAATGGGAGATTAAGTTTCTTGAAAATAAGAAATTCTCCATTGTGTTCAATTTTATTCTTTTTATATAAGAAAGTACCAAGCAAAAGAAAAAAGACAGTAAAAACGATAGCTGTAATAATTGTAGCAATAGTTGATGTGTTCGAAAAGACATACATAAATGGTGTTACGTATTCTAACCAAACGGGCTGGTTTAGATAATATTTAAAATGAACGTCTATCAGCCCTTGAATTAATGTAAAGAGTCCGAGCGGGAAAATAGCAAAAACAATAGTTAGGGCTATCTGAGAAATTAATTCCCCGGCAATTGTTCCGATGAATAACGAAAAAGTAAAGAAAAATAAAAAGCCTAGAAGAGGTCCCCAGAATATCTCTGTCCACGAGACTAGGTATAAAGCGGAAGCAAACTCTGATTGATAGATAATAAAATATGCAATCCAAAAGTTTACGGAATGGAAAAGAGAAATAAGGATTGCCCCGTAAAACCACTTCGCCAAGAAAAGATCTTTACGATAAAATGGTAAAGAAAATGTAAAATCATTGCGTCGCGTATTTCTTTCGAGGCCAACGAGCATTCCTGCCAAAACGATAATGGATAATGTTACTAATATTGCTAATCCTCCCTCAGAAAATATTTGTAAAACATCCCATGGCTGCACTTCATAGATAGAATCATCTACTAATTGAGCTTGCTCTTGAAGTTCTTTCCAGGTTTCAAGTGCTAACGTTGATTGAAAGGGAAGGAAAACAACAAATAACGCTAGAGTCATCCAAATGATCATTCGAGTTTGTTTATAGTTTTGATACCATAATGCCTTATGAAACATCATCATCACCACCTAACCTTGCTACGAATAAGTCTTCTAAAGATAAAGGTAGATCTTCGAATAATAGTGGAGAAGCAAGCTTGATCTTTTTTATTATTTCATCGTGATTTTTATCTATTAAAATGATATAGACGCGCCCTGTTTGTTTTAAAATAGTGACTTGGTCCTTTAAGGCAACTGGCAGGTCACTTTCGAATGCGACTTGTGCTTTTATATAATTGGCTTTCATTTCATCCAATCCATATCGACTGTTTACCATACCATCTTTAATCATAATAATATCATTTGCAATAAATTCTAATTCATCTAAACGGTGCGATGAAATGATCACAGAAACATCATTGGTGGCTACTTCTTCAACAAGGATTTTTAATACTTGTTTTTTGACAATGACATCTAAGCCATCAGTTGGTTCGTCAAGCAGTATATATTTAGCCTTGGTTGAAAAAGCAACTACTAAGAAAAATAAAGCCTTCATTCCTTTGGAGTAATTGCCAATTTTCTTTATTTCTGGCAGAGCGAATCTTTCCATTAACTGAAGATAATAGTCTTCATCGAAACTAGGATATATTTGCTTATACAGGTGAATCATTTCTTTGGTACTATAGCTTTTAAGTGCTTCAGATGAATCGGGAACAAAAATAATTTGTTGTTTTAATTGAGGATTTCGAAAGATACTCTCGTTTTCTATTAAGACGTCACCGAAAGAAGGATCTAATATCCCAACCATGGTTCTTAGAAGAGTTGTTTTCCCGGCTCCGTTCCTGCCAACTATTCCAACGATACTTCCTGTTTTTATATCAAAATCTATATCAGTAAGAATTTTATGATGATGAATTTCCTTGGAAACATGTTTAACCCTCATCTCCGTTTCCTCCTAACTTTTTATAGATCTCTTCTGTCCAACGTTTCAATTCTATTTCAGAAACCCCGGCAAAGTGACTATCAATAATAACATCCTTTAACGCTTGCTGAATTCTCTCTGTTTTTTTTGGATCTATATATTCGGTTAATCCCTCTGATATAAACGTGCCGCGTCCTCGTATAGTGATAATAATACCCTGTCGTTCTAATTCCTGATAGGCCTTACTAACAGTGTTAGGATTTATCAGCATTTGAGATGATAAATCTCTCACAGAGGGAAGTTTTTCGTTAGGTTTTAATAACCCTCTTGCACATAACTCTTTTACTTGCTGAATGACTTGTTCATATAATGGGATACTCTTTTTGGGGTCTATTTCGAAATACATCGCTTCACCACCTGTATAGAAGTTTCAACTATTTATAGGACACAAAACAAAAGGCTCTCTTAAATTCATTTGTTGTTTTAGAACGAGGAGTTAATCGAAGCATTTTTATAAACGACGTTTACGAGACTGCCTTCTTTCCATGAAAAGATAGTCTGTACTAGGTGTGTTGTTTGATTTAGTACACTTGAATTATATAGTTTAATATATTATCGGTCAAGAAAAAATTCACATTAAAAAGGCTGTCCCAAAGGTTTTTTAAACCTTTTGGGACAGCTCTGAATGTGATTAATTAATTTTACTTTGATTGTTTTCTTGATAATCGGCCTCTTCGACAAAAGCAGGTGTTTTTCCTTTTGAAGCCCAAAAAAATACGACGAAGATTGCTGCGATTAGAACAAGGGGTGGAGCAATCATAATTAAAAATGTGTGTATATCCACTGTTTATTCCTCCTTTTAAAAGTTACTTCCTTTTTCCTTGCACATAATCGGCATCGAACAAGAAAAGTTTCATGATTAAAAGTAAGGATGGAATTAGCAAAAACAATCCGCCTATGAAAGCGATAATTAGTGCAATAGCCATCGGTTCGCTTGTGAAACCATCATAAATAGTCAGGTATGGATACAACAAATATGGAAAATGTGAAACGCCGTAGCCAAAGAAAGCAGTTAAATATTGAACCATGATTAATATAAACGCCGTACCATACTTTTTACCTTTCCAAATTAAAAACGTTGCAACTGCGAATAGTACAAAGGATATAGCAAAAACCCACCATATATCAAGGATGTTTTGATAATGCTCGATATTTTGGGCTCTTAATAACATAAGTACGATAACGCCCATAACAATGGAAGGCAGTGCCCATGTAAGCGCGTATTTTCTAAGCAATTTTAAAGCGTTTGTATCCTGTGCACGGGAAGCATAGAATGTTAGAAACGTAGCAGATATAAATAGAACACTTACAATTGCTAAAATTACCACACTCCATGAATAGGGACTTGTAAAAAGTTCTCTGTAAAGCAATTCAACAGTACCATTCTCATTGGAAATGTAGCCACCTTCTGAAATAGTTAAAACGGTAGTTAGAGAAGCGGGAATCAATAATCCCGTTGCACCGTAGAGAAAGGAGTAGAATTTGCTTTCTTTTGCACCATACGTTGCGAAAGCGTAATAGGACCCCCTGAGTGCTAATAAGATAATAGCTATGCTTCCCGGAACGAGTAAGGCTGTCCCGTAATAATAAGCAGTTGATGGGAAAAAACCGACGATACCGATAAAGAAAAATACTAGAAATACATTCGTAATCTCCCATACCGGTGATAAATATCGTTGTATGATGTTATGAATAACATGATTTTTTTTCGTAGCTTTAGAATAGTAACTAAAAAAACCTGCTCCGAAATCGACGGAGGCGACAATTAAATATCCGTAAAGGAAGGACCATAATACTGTAATACCAACTACTTCATAACTCATCATCGTCTCGCAACCTCCTTCTCATCCTCTTTCTTGTGAGCAAAACCTCGTTCTTCGAGTTCATGCTCTATTGGATTCGATTTAAACATTCTGCGAAGTACGACGACGACAGTAATACCAAGGACGGCATAAAGAATAATAAACATGTAAAGCATCAGATCAACATGCTGGGAAGTTGTTGCACCTTCTGCAGTTCTCATGACACCATTAATAATCCATGGCTGCCGACCTACCTCCGCAAAAATCCAGCCTGATTCAATAGCTAACATGGATAAAGGTCCACCCGCTACAACGGCCCATAATAATGGCCGATTAAAAGCATTCCAGTTTTTCTTCCAATTCATAGCAACAAATAAAGCCGAGACAGCTGCTAAAAACATTCCAATAAACACCATAGAATCAAACATATAATGAATCCAGAGAGGCGGGAGATCTTCTTCAGGAAATTCATTTAACCCTATCACTTCTGTATCTGGAGTTCCGCCTGCTAATATACTTAAAGCATAAGGGATTTCCAAGGCATAACTTATTTCATTTTCTTCATTTATAAAACCACCAAGTATAAGCGGTGCACCACTTTCAGTTTCCAAATGCCATTCCGCCGAGGCTAATTTCTCAGGTTGATACTCATGAAGATACTTTCCGGAAAGGTCACCGATAAGGGCTGTACCTATCGCAAAAATAATACCTGAAACCATCGTCAAATGAAGAGCCTTTTTATGATAAACGTGCTTGTTCCCTTTTAAGATATGGAAAGCTGCAATAGCACCTAATATAAATGCTGCTGTTAAATAACAAGTAATAATAACATGAGATATTTTTGTAGGTGTAGCGGCATTAAACATTGCAGCTAAAGGACTAACATCCGTTAGAATACCATCAACGATATTAAACCCTTGTGGTGCATTCATAAAAGAGTTAACTGTTGTGATAAAAAATGCACTGGCAGTTGCACCAATTACGATAGGGATGACTAAAAGAAAGTGTCTCATTTTAGTTTTGAATCGGTCCCACGTATATAAATAGATTCCTAGAAAAATAGCTTCAAAAAAGAAAGCAAATACTTCCATAAACATAGGTAATCCAATGGTATGACCAGCTGCCTGCATGAAGTTTGGCCATAGCAGACTGAGTTGCAGACCAATTGCAGTACCAGTAACAACACCAACTGCAACGGTTATCACAAATCCTCGTGCCCATCTTCTTGCCATAAGGGTATAATGAGGATCATTTCTCTTGATGCCCATCCACTCAGCGATGGCGATCATGAGTGGTACACCAACACCGATTGTAGCAAATATAACATGGAATCCAAGAGTAAGAGATGTTAAAAGTCGACTATATATGACGGGATCATAATCTATAAACATAGGCAATTCCAACCTTTCTTCATAATCTTTACTATCTATTATCATGACATATAGCGGTTTTCGATGAAACTATAACGTATTTTCCCTTTTTGATAAAAACTTAACACTGTATCTATAGTAATAAATATTGTAGACTTCGGTTATAGGGGTTTTCACTCATATTCTGTGAAATTGTGAGCGTTTGTTGAACAATGATTAATTGTTACAATTCGGTGAACGATAAAGAGGCAAACAAGACTTATCATAGCTGTGTTTATCTAGTAATAGGCTAAGTTTAAGCTGGGCTTTTCTCGAGAGAGTCTAAGTCTTTGCTTCTTAGGCAAAAAGTAATTTAATCAGGAGGTATATGCATGAGAATTCTTGTCGGTATGTCTCATGAATTAAAGCGGTATGGATGTATTCAATTGTTAAAAGATGTGACTTCGATCGAGTACATGGTTAGTGCCGCTAATACGGAAGACTTTATTGATTCCTTACAAAAATATACGTTTGATTTTATCGTGATTGATTCATCATTATATGAAGAAACAGGGATACAAGCAATTGTTTTGCAATTAGAAAAGCAGCCGGATGCTAAGTGTGTCTTTCTGTTAAAGGAACCTTTACAACTTGTGAATGACCTTTTTTTTAGTAAGGTGATAGATGGTATCGGTTATGAGAAAGCAGATTTAGGGGAACTGATGAGATTTTTTCAACAAGTACTAGAAGGAGAAAGAATATCACTGAATTGGAATCAAAAAGTACGTGTTTTTTCGGAGGATTGGAAGCCATCGAATGAGTTAACGAAACGGGAAGAAGAAGTATTTTACATGAAGATTCGGGGTTTTACCGTAAAAGAAGCAGCAGAAGTTTTGAAAATATCAGAAAAAACGGTTGAAAATCATCGTAGAAATATTCGAAAAAAATTAAATATCAAAAAAAACAGTGAGTGGGTTCAATGGGGGAAAAAATTGGAAATGATTTAAAAATGGTTGACGATGATGTTGCGCTAGTGCTAAGATTAATTTGGAAATAATAAACAGTTCAGAAAGGGGAGTTATCAGCATGATTAATAATAAGACATTATCTCATCCAATTTCATACATCGATCCCATCCATGCTGTTAAGTTTGAGACTCCAATTTAACTCTATAACGCGCATACTCAATCTAACGATTATACGCACGGTATACATGGATATGTGTATCGTGCGTTTTTTAATGGACATTACTGTAAAATAATGGATTTTAAAAAACGTATGAGCCTTGCTCTATACGTTTTTTTATATGTTATCTAGGGCAGCAGACTAATGAAAATGGAGGGAAAAGGATGGTTAATAGGAAAGTATTTAAACGTATCAAGGTGACACCAGAGGAAGCGACAGGGAGCGGCTAGTGTAGAAAAATAGAAACGGGAAGTGATCGGATATGTTTTCAGTATTAAAGAAATTAACATGGTTTTTCAAGCAGCACAAAAAGAGGTATATTCTTGCAATCAGTTTATTAATTTTTGCTAGTTTACTAGAGGTTATACCGCCAAGGCTTATCGGGATGGTTATTGATGACGTGCATCAAGGACAAATGACAGAATGGATGTTACGTAATTACATCATTTTATTTATTGGATTAATGCTAGTTATTTACCTGATCACCTACACATGGATGCGTCAGCTTTTTGGTGGAGCAATTATTATTGAAAGGACACTTCGAACGAATTATATGAATCATTTAATGAAGATGACACCAACATTCTACGAGAAAAATAAGACTGGTGACTTAATGGCCAAGGCCACGAACGATTTAAAAGCGATTTCCTTAACAACAGGGTTTGGAGTCTTAACGTTGATTGATGCGACCGTGTTTTTAGTCATTATCTTGTTTACGATGGGTTTTCTCGTGAGTTGGAAACTTACAATAGCCGCGTTTCTCCCACTGCCGATTATGGGTTGGTTAATGAAGAGGTACGGAAAAGTTATCCATGAACGCTTTATTAAAGCGCAAGATGCTTTCGGGGATTTAAATGATCAAGTATTAGAATCCATTTCTGGCGTAAGAGTAGTCCGAGCGTTTGTTAAAGAAAAGGATGATCGGCAGCAATTTGGACAGATTACGAATCAGGTCCTTGAGAAAAACATTCAAGTAGCAAAAATTGATGCACTTTTTGAACCAACGATCAAAATACTAGTTGCTTTCAGTTACGTGATCGGACTTGGCTATGGTGCATTGCTCGTGTTTCGAAGCGAAATTACTTTAGGACAGTTGATATCTTTTAACATTTACTTAGGTATGCTCATATGGCCGATGTTCGCTTTTGGAGAGTTAATGAATGTGATGCAGCGTGGGAATGCCTCGATGGATCGTTTAAAAGAGACATTTACGTATGAACCGGATGTTCAAAATGGTGAGGCTGCCCAATCAAGTGTTATGCCAACATCTATTGAGTTAAAGGATCTGTCCTTTTCTTATCCACTAGCGAAAACAGATGTTTTGAAGAATATTCATATTTATATTCCGCGTGGCTATAATGTGGGGATAGTTGGAAAAACCGGGAGTGGGAAGACAACATTTTTCAAGCAATTACTAAGAGAATACCCAATCGATAGTAATAAATTGTTTATTTCACAACTCTCAATTGAGCAGATTTCTTTAGACACATTGAAAAACTGGATCGGTTATGTACCGCAAGATCAATTTTTGTTTTCAAAGACGATAAGAGAAAACATATTATTTGGTTTTCCCGATGCTGATGAGATCGATTTAGCACGAGTAATGGAACATGCCTCAATTACAGCTGATATAGAGACATTTTCTGATGGTATCGAAACGTTGGTAGGGGAAAAAGGAGTGTCTTTATCTGGTGGACAGAAACAACGAATAGCCATTGCGAGAGCATTAATCAAAGATCCGCAAATACTTTTACTCGATGACGCTTTATCAGCAGTAGATGCAAAAACAGAGGCAACCATCGTTCAAAATATTCGCAAGGAACGTGCTGGCAAAACAACGTTTATTACCGCTCATCGTATGTCAGCGGTTCGGCATGCTGATTTGATTTTAGTAATGGAAGACGGCCAAGTAAAAGAAGCTGGAACTCACGATGAACTAATGCTTCAAAAAGGGTGGTATGAAAATCAGTTTACAAAACAACAAATGGAAAATAGTTCAACGGAGGTGCATGCAAGATGAACGTAGGGAAAAGGCTTTTTAACTATGCTCTCCAAGCGAAGCGAACAATTTTAGTTGCCCTTCTGTTTTTATCTATTGCAGCGGCTGCGGAATTAACAGGGCCTTTTATTGCAAAAACGATGATTGACAAACATATCATGGGAATTGAGCAACCTTGGGTGGAACAAGAGGATGGCGACGTAGTATATAACAACCGAGAATTTACTCGTAGTGACCGAATGGAAACGAAGTGGTCAGAGAGCGAGGAAGTAAATCTTCTCCAAATTGGTCTAACGTATTATTTTGTTGATGAGGCGATTGCCTTTGATGGGGAAAGAACATATGAAAATGGTGTACTGACCATTGAGAGGGGCGACGATCAAAACAGTTATGAGGCTACGCCAATGACTCAGCAAGAAATATATCTTTTTTTTCAACAGGAAGTAGCTTTCATTATGATGCTTCTGGGGGGATATTTAGTTTTAATCATAATCTCCGCTATATTTCATTATTATCAGAGTCTATGGTTACAAATATCAGCAAATCGCATTATTAAAAGAATGCGGGAAGATGTGTTTGCAAAAATCCATGAACTTCCTATCGAATACTTTGATAAGCAGCCTACTGGTAAAATTGTTGCAAGAGTGACAAATGATACAGAAGCAATTCGTGAGCTGTACGTCCGTGTTTTAGCTACTTTCTTTACTAGTATCATTTATATGACAGGAATTTTTATTGCGTTATTTTTATTAGACACTCGTTTAGCTTGGGCAACGCTTTTAATAGTCCCGATTTTGATACTTTGGATGATATTTTATCGGAAGTTTGCTGGAAAATACAATCGCGTCATTCGTGAAAAAATTAGTGAAATTAATGGGTCAATTAATGAAAACATTCAAGGAATGCCAATTGTGCAAGCCTTCGGAAGAGAGAAAGAAGTAGCCGTTGAATTTGAAAAACTTAATGAAGAACATTTCAAGTACAATAATAAACTGCTTTCTTTGAACGCAATGACTTCGTTTAATTTGCTGAATCTTGTTCGAAATATCGCTTTTGTTGCACTTATTTGGTATTTCGGAGGGGGATCATTAGGAGTTGGTATGGTCATCAGTCTTGGAGTCGTTTATGCTTTTGTTGATTACATTAATCGTCTGTTTGAACCGGTTAATGGTATTGTCAACCAATTGGCACAGCTAGAGGAAGCGAGAATTGCCGGCGAACGAGTATTTAAACTGATGGATGAACCAGGCACAGAATTATTAGAAAGTCATCGACCAAGGTTTCATGGAGATGTGCAATTTGAAGATGTTTCATTTGCTTACAAAAAAGATGAGTATGTATTGAAAAATATCTCATTCTCGGCTAAAAGAGGGGAAACCTTTGCCTTTGTAGGACATACAGGCTCAGGAAAAAGTTCAATTATGAATATTTTATTTCGCTTTTATGATCATCAAAAAGGTACCATAAAAGTTGATGGCATTGATATTCATTCCATGACTAAACAAGAATTAAGAGAGCATATGGCTATCGTTCTCCAAGACCCATTTTTATTTACCGGCACGATAGCAACGAACGTTAGTATGAATGATGCATCCATTTCCCGCGAACGAATTATGGATGCACTTGAAAAGGTTGGTGCCCGTGAGCTGTTAGATGGCTTACCGAATGGATTGGATGAAGAGGTGAAAGAAAAAGGAAGTACGCTATCGGCAGGCCAACGCCAACTGATTTCATTTGCAAGAGCACTAGTTTACGATCCACCTATATTAATACTCGATGAAGCAACTGCGAACATAGATACGGATACGGAAGAGTTAATCCAACAGGCTTTAGATGTCGTAAAAGAAGGAAGAACAACCTTTGTTATTGCTCACCGACTTTCCACTATCCGCAAGGCTGATAAAATATTCGTATTAAACAGAGGGGAAATCGTTGAACAAGGAGATCATGATGCGTTGATGCAGCAAGAAGGAAGATACTACCATATGTATCAACTGCAGAAAGGGACGAGGAAAGATTCTGCAAGTTAAACAGAGGGAATGAATTTTACTTTTTCAGCCAGGCAACATCAAAACAGGTAATATCATTCTGGATGAGTGGAATAAGCATACAGCTGGCCAAGGCAGCAATCCAGAAGGAACCACAGCGGATGAGACATGCCTGTTCTGGTTGGCGGTAGTATTGATGATACGATAGATAAGAATGTTTTGAAAATTAAAGAAGCGAAGTCATTCGATACAGGCATTAAGGTACTTACGAAACTGTGAATAAATAATAGATACGTATTGGATTGCAAATGGCATGGATTGTTTTTGAGATAGATTTCAGGAGGTGTTCTCTTGGATTCTATCTCATTTTGTTAGTAGGATTAATTGCCATATACAATCTATCACAATCGTATTCCATCAAAAGTCACAAGACCAGGATTTACTTTTATCTCCCCCATATCCCTACCCCACTAGAGATGTTATTTTCCTGCAACCGTGCAAGTACATTCTTTATATTCTTAGGCATCGGCAAAATCCACCAAACTTCGGGCGGTGACAGTATCCCCGCTAAATAACCAAAATCACTTAAAATAAGCACTTAGCCGGTTCGTATTCCACCCCAATCTCATTTACTACTTGTATAACAGAAGAAAGGCAGGTGAGGAATAATGGGTTTCAGAAAAGGGATGAAGACAAAGGGATTCAAAAAAGGAAAGAAGAAAATTTCTAGAAAGAAATATTATTGTAAGAAACTTTAACACGAGTAAGTGGGTAAAAAGGCTTTAAAATGGGGGGGGGTAACCTAAGGGTTAAATGACCCCCATCCCATTATATAAATAGACATAACCCCCTATTATACTAAGAAAAACATTCCTGTAAATCTAATAGTATTTCAAGAATCTACCTAGCTCAATGAATGACGGAGACAAACAACATAATAGATTAAAAAAGAGAGGATAAGCGATGAAAGTAAGAAAAAGTAAGTGGCGAATATACCAAATATTAAAAGAAAACACGGATTTAAATATAAACCTGCCAAAAACTAAACAATTTAATAAAAAGAATTTAGAGCAATTATTAAATAAATATAAAAAAGTAATGTTAAAACCTTGTCGTGGAAGCCAAGGTCGTGGAATTATAAAAATATCTATACTGCCCAATGGAACATTCAAGGTAGAATTTGAGAATTACTACTTTATAATTAAAAAGAAACAGCGCCTCATTCAACTTTTGACCAAAAAAATTGGCACTCGTAAATATATTGTTCAACAATATATTCCTTTAGCAACGATCAATAAGCGGGCTTTTGATATTCGAGTAATGTTGCAACGCAGTAGACATTCAAAATGGACGATATGGACAATAACTGGAAAGGCTGCAAAAGTTGCGTCTCCTGGCTATGTGGTTACTAATGTTGCAATAAAAGTATTAAAAGTAAGTCAAGCAATAAAAATGTCTTCTCTAAAAAATAAATCTCCTAAAAAGTTACTATCTAAAATAAATAGCGTATCTCTCCAAACCATTGAACAGTTCACCCTTAATTCAAACAAGGAATATTCGACTATTGGCCTAGATATCGGTATAGATAAAAAAGGGGATGTATGGGTTATAGAAGTGAATCAAAAAAATCCATCCATATCTCTTTTTCGTTCATTAAAAGATCAAACAATATACCGCAGAATAAAAACGTATAAAAAGAGATGGAAACGCAAAAGTAAACATTAGTACTTCACAAAGAATGTGTTTTATAAGTGTGAGCTGATAAGCTCTTCGGTTACTTCACAATTTAGATTGGTCATTGGTCTGCAACGGTGTTTGCAACTACATCATGATCACGTAATATGTGGTAACAAAGGAAAGATTTCCATGGGCTTTTAAAGTGGTGGATTATAATTTTAGGTTCTCGACAAGAGGCAGTTTTATGCTAAACTCACTCTAAGAGGATTTCAAAAAATATACTCTTTGTTTTTGAAAATATACTCTAGGAAAGGCTGCTTTTCTACAAGATTTATAAGTTTACAGCTATCTTTACGCCACGCGTGTCAAGGGAAACCCACCCTCCTTTCGGGTAGCACCTACACGGACTACGTAGGTGCTACCCGGGGTGGCGAAAGATAACGATGTATTTAAGAAAAGACGCTACGCGTTTTTCTCAGGGGGATATCTTTATGTATGATTACATTGATAGTATAAGTCAATTTTTGCGAGAACCATTTATGAACGCGGCAAATAGTGTGGAGTCTCTTCCATTGCTGTTTGCGTTATTATTAGGATTAGTAGGAGCTTTAGCCCCTTGTCAGTTTTCTGGGAATGTAAGTGCTATTACATTATATGGAACGAACTCTTTGAAAAAGGGAATCTCCTGGTCTGATACGCTTTTTTATGTCTTGGGAAAGATAGTTGCTTTCTCGGCATTGGGGTTAGTTGTAGTACTTTTAGGCCAGGAATTTCAACGGCAACTTCCTCTGTTTTTTGAACCAATGAGAAAGGTGCTTGGACCCGTTCTTATCCTTATAGGTTTATATATGATAGGTTTTTTTGCGATGAAATGGAATGTACAGTTATGGAAACCAAAACATGGAACAACCCGACAACGTGGGAAGTGGGGAGCTTTCATGCTTGGTTTTAGTTTTTCTCTAGGTTTTTGTCCAACCATGTTTATTCTCTTTTTTGTATTGCTTATGCCATTAACTTTGACAACTAGCTATGGGGTAGTCATGCCGAGTGTTTTTGCAATCGGCACCTCTATACCATTTCTATTTGTTATCTTTGTTATTTGGTACCTCGGTTTAGGGGGAGCGATATTGAAAAAAGGGCGTAAAATTGGTTTTTTCGTTCAACGTTTAGCAGGGTCATTTATGATCTTTATTGGCATTATTGATATTCTTACTTTTTGGTAATAATCAGTGTTTTGTGTTGTCTGTCAATAAAAACCCTGCTTGATCCATGGCTCTTTCAGCATCATCCAAATCTTGTTCTGATTTAGCCTCAAGTGTGTGAAGGTGGATTCCATCGGTTAGCTCGGACAAGTAACTAGCATTAGTTTTCTGAATATTTTTTATGAATTGATAAACTTCCTTTCTATTACTGACCATGACACTGGCCGTTAAATCTCCATAAATCGGATGTTCCACTTTCACATCTCTTACGAGCACCCCTTGATCTACAAGGATAAGAAGTTCCTGCTCTGTATCTTCCGGTCGATGATAACTAGGGACGATCCGAGTGATTGCATGTTCGTTGGCGTTATCCTCGGTTAATACGTACCCTTGGCTCGTTGCTAAAATGGGTATATTTTTCGCTTTTAATAGCGAAATATCCTGAACAATCACCTGGCGACTGACATTTAAATATTCTGCCAACTGTCCTCCGGTCAACGGAATATTGTCTTGCCTCAATAAAGAAATAATTTCTTCGCGGCGTTCGTCCCCAAGCCACTTTTTCTTTGATTTCATAGATTGTATGCCTCCCAAAAAATTATTCCTTTGATATTTCCAGTATTTTTGTTGCTGTAATGCTGAGATCCTGTTTTGTTGTATGTTTCCCGAATGAGATACGGAAAAAACGCAATCGGTCTTGTTCACTAAGATAAATGCTATTCATGGCTGATGATGCGTCAAATTCCTCTGATTGACAAGCACTTCCAGTAGAAATACAGATATTATGTCTGTCTAGCGATAACATCATATATTGTCCCTGAATCCCTTTGATAGAAATTCCAATAATCCATGGAAGTTGATTAGACTTTAAAGGATGTCCCTCAATCCGAAGCTTGTCACCTAACGGAGCTATCGCGCTTATGAATCCCTCGCGTAGACTCCAAGCTTGTATTCGTCTATCCTCCAATTGTTCATGAATATCAACGGAAGCTTGTGTAAAGCTGGCAATTCCCGGGATATTTAGCGTGCCAGGCCGAAAACCCTGTTGGTGAGAGGTTAAAGGACGTATTTTAGACCAATTCACTTTATTAGAGAGAAAAACGGCTCCAACACCTTTTGGTCCATAAATTTTATGACTTGATATAGAAATGGCGTCAACAGAAAAAGCGGGTGTATTGATAGGGATTTTTCCAAACGATTGCACACAATCACTATGAAAGATGATCGCACATTCTTTAAACCAATCTCCCAATTGTGCTAACGGTTGAATGGTACCAATTTCCGCATTGACATGTTGAATCGATGCCAGAAAAGTATCATTTCTTGTCGCTTTTTTTACTTCTTCGATGTCAATGAGTCCGTGGTGATCAACCGGCAAATAGGTAACCTCCACCCCTTTTTCCTCAAGCTGGTGAAAAAAAGAATGAACAGAAGGGTGTTCAATGGATGAAGTAATCACGTGATTTCCTTTATGTTTGTTTGCTAGATATAGACTCTCTAAAGCTAAATGGTTCGACTCTGTTCCTCCGCTTGTAAAATAAATTTCGTCAGATTGACAATCAAGAAGGGTCGCTAACTGACGTTGACAAGTAGTTAGTAGCTGGTTGGCAACCTCTCCTGGTTCATGGAGACTGCTCGTATTGGCAAAAAAGGAATCATTTGCTTTTATCCAAGTATTTACTGCGTTTTCTGAGATAGGAGTCGTTGCTGCATGGTCTAAATATATCATAAAAATCACCTTTTCTTAAAATGTCTTGTCATTAGTTTAATTTTATGTAAATATAGGTGTCAAGACACATGTAAAGATTAAGGTGATTTATTTGATGAAAACAGATGTTTTAATTATAGGTGGTGGATTAGCTGCGATGATGGCTGCTTCTAAACTTGTCGCAGATAAACAAGTAACGATGGTTTTAAAAGGGCGAAAAACAGAGGGGAACTCCTGGAGAGCACAAGGAGGTATCGCTGTTGCTCTTAGTGAAGAGGATTCACCAACTCTCCACATGGAGGATACGTTACATGCTGGCTGTTTTCAAAATAACCGCGCACTAGTAGATATATTAGTTAATGAAGGACCTAAGCGACTGAAATGTTGGATATACAACGGATTATTATTTGACAAAACATTAGGTGGCAGTTTTTCTCTTGGAAAAGAAGGGGCCCATAGTCAACGGAGAATCGTTCATGCGGGTGGAGACCGAACAGGAGATCGTACGATGACTTATTTTTCTGGACAATTACGTGATAAACTTCACATGAAAGAAAACTGTATTGTCATCGATCTTATTATTGAGAAAGACGCATGTATCGGAGCACTCATACAAGATGAACAGGGTGATACACAAGAACTCTATGCAGACCAAACTATTTTGGCAACTGGAGGCTTAGGAGGATTGTTTCAGGAATCCAGTAACGATGAAACGATTACAGGAGACGGTATCGCTTTAGCTTACCGGGCTGGTGCAAGATTACTAGACTTAGAATATATTCAGTTCCACCCAACGCTCATTGTATCTAATCATAAAGTGATCGGTTTAGCCTCAGAGGCACTGCGAGGTGAGGGAGCGAAGCTCGTAAACTCCGAAGGGGAACTAATCATGAAAGACAAACATCCTTTAGGAGATTTAGCTCCGAGAGATGTTGTGGCAAGAGTTCTTTATTCACACATTGAAAAAGGAAATGATGTTTATCTTGATATTACGGATGTCCAAAAAGTCGATGAACATTTTCCACAGATTAAAGACATGTGTGTGCGCAACGATGTCGATTGGGAAGGGAAAAGGATTCCTGTCCGTCCAGGGGCACATTTCCATATGGGAGGTGTGCAAACAGATGAGTACGGGAGAACGAGTGTACAAAATCTTTTTGCGGTAGGCGAAGTAGCTGGTAGTGGTGTTCATGGAGCGAATCGATTGGCTAGCAACTCTTTGCTAGAAGCAATTGTATTCGGGGAAAGGGTGGGAGAATGGATCAGCGGGTTACCGCAAACCTATGATCGATTGCCTTCTAAATCTGTTCAAACCTCTGAAAACTCTTTGAAGTGCCTTCTTCCTCCCAAAAGTGACATAAGAAAACAGGTGACAAATGCATTAGGTGTGGTGAGAACGGAGAAAAAATTACTGGAATTCCTTAGTTGGCTTGAATCTTATCAAATAGAAAAGTATCAATCTATTACTAGAAATGGCTGGAGTAAAAAAGAGTTGGAGCGAAGTAATATGATGCTTACGGCTTTTTTGATTGCCAAAGCTGCTTTAAATAGAAAAAAAAGTATAGGTGCTCACTTTATGCAGAGCGAAGAGGAGAGAGTAGAACATGAATCAGCTTTTATTAAAGCAACAGTTATCTAATTTTTTACAAGAAGATATTGGTTATGGCGATCAAACATCTCAAGCAATATTTGAAGATGAGTGGGGAGAGGCCGAATTTTTAGCGAAAGAGCCAGGAATTTTTTGTGGAGAGAAAGTTCTTCAATCGATCTATGAATTAGTTTCGGGAAAGATTGAACTTACACTTTTGAAAAGTGACGGTGATTTACTTGAATCCGGAGAAATTTTTGCGAAGGTATCCGGTCCAATCGTTGACCTCTTAAGTACAGAAAGGGTGGCTTTAAATCTGATACAACGATTATCTGGTATAGCTACAAAAACCGCGGTATCGGTTTCCAAAGTGAAGGAGACAGAAACAAAAATATGTGACACAAGAAAAACAACCCCCGGTCTGCGAATGTTGGAAAAGTATGCTGTAAGGTGTGGAGGAGGTTGGAACCACAGATTCGGTCTGGATGATGCTATCTTGATTAAAGATAATCATATTACCCAAGCAGGATCGGTTACAAGAGCTGTGACAAAAGTGAAGCAGTCTATTGGTCATATGAGAAAGATTGAAGTTGAGATAGAAAATTTGCTTCAACTAGACGAAGCAATTAAAGCAGGCGTTGACGTGATTATGTTGGATAATTGCTCTGTTGAAGAAGCAACGACTTGGTGCAAAATGATTCCTTCCCACATCACAACAGAAGTTTCCGGGGGAATGACGGAAGATCAATTAGAAGCTTATGCAAAAGCAGGGGTAGATTACATTTCTATGGGGGCGTTAACTCATTCTGCAACAGCATTAGATATTAGCTTTAATGTATCCGTAAAGGAGGGAGTTACAAATGCTTCTTAATGATATATTTCAAGAAGTTCAGCCACAACTACCTGATAAGTATAAGGAAGCGACCGATAAAGAGTTGATTGAAAAAGCATGGGAGCTAAAGAAGTACTTCGGTAAAGACTTATTCATACCTGGTCATCATTATCAGCGGGACGACGTTATTCAATTTGCTGATGCCACAGGTGATTCCTTGCAATTAGCCCAAGTTTCAGCGGACAATACGGAAGCATCTTACATTATTTTTTGTGGTGTTCACTTCATGGCGGAAACGGCAGATATACTAGCAAATGAAAATCAACGGGTAATATTACCGGATTTACGTGCTGGCTGTTCTATGGCAGACATGGCGAATAGAGCACAGACTGAAAAAGCGTGGGAAAAGCTGACAAGTATTTATGGGGACACCATCATACCTATAACCTACGTTAACTCTTCTGCAGAAATAAAAGCATTTGTTGGTCGACACGGTGGTGCTACGGTTACTTCGTCAAATGCAGAGAAAATGCTGCATTGGGCTTTTTCACAGAAAAAAAGAATTTTATTTTTACCTGATCAACATTTAGGCAGAAATACCGCTTATGATATGGGTATTTCATTGAACGAAATGGTCGTATGGAATCCGCACAAGGAAGCGATGGAAGAAGATGTATTAGATCCTAAAATGATTCTTTGGAAAGGCCATTGTTCCGTTCATGAAAATTTTAGAATCGATCATGTGTGGTCCTTACGGGAAAAAGATCCTGAGAGAAAAATTCTTGTGCATCCAGAGTGTTCATGGGAAGTCACGCAAGCGGCTGATCTAGCTGGATCTACCCGTTTCATTATCGAACAAGTAAAGCAAGCACCTAAAGGGACGAAATGGGCTATTGGAACAGAAATGAACCTTGTGAAACGTTTAATAAAACAATTTCCTGACCAGTCAATTGTCTCTTTAAATCCAGAAATGTGTCCTTGTTTAACGATGAATCGAATTGATTTACCGCATTTAGTGTGGGCCCTTGATGAGTTATATGAGGGAAGAATACCAAATCAAATACGTGTTGACCACCAAGTCGCACAAGAGGCTAAACTGGCGATAGATCGAATGCTAGTTAATGTTTAAAGAATATTTCGGTAGCACCTGACTATCCGTCATAGGTGCTACTAAATTAGTTTTACAATTCTGAATTTAATGATTATAATTATAGTAGGTATAGATCTAATCTGAACGATTACAAAGTCAGATTAGGTTTTTTCTGTATAGTAATGAAAGCCCTTACATTTATTGGAGGAGTGATGGATTGGATTTTTCATTTACTAAAGAGCAGGAAATGGTTCGGGAAATGGTGCGTGATTTTGCGCAAAAGGAAATAGCTCCAATTGCAGATGAAATTGATCGGACGGGAAGATTTCCAATTGAAGTTTTCGAGAAAATCGGTAAGCTAGGCCTTTTAGGAATTCCTTTTCCTGAAAAATATGGGGGAGCGGGAGGCGATACGACTTCCTATATTTTAGCTGTTGAAGAAATAGGGAAAATTTGCGGTTCTACCGGATTAAGTTTTGCAGCTGCGGTATCTCTGGGTGCTTCGCCTATTTATGCTTTTGGTACAGAGGAACAGAAACAACAGCATTTAATTCCCTTGGCTAAGGGGGAAAGTTTGGGTGCATTTGGATTAACGGAACCAAATGCAGGATCAGACGCGGGAGGAACGAAAACAAAAGCTGTATTTAGGAGAGATAGGTATGTAATAAATGGCGAAAAATGTTGGATTACTAATGCGAGTTTTGCAAGAACTGTCATTGTTACAGCAGTGAATGGAATCGATGAACAAGGTAAAAAGAAAATATCTGCATTTATTGTGCCTACCGGAACGAAAGGTTTAACAATAAAAAGTAATTATCAAAAAATGGGCGTAAAGGGATCAAATACGACTGAGTTGGTGCTTAAGGATGTCGAGGTTCCGACAGAAAATATTCTCGGTGACCCCGAAAAAGGGTTTCACCAATTTTTGTCTACATTAGATGGTGGCAGAATTTCGATTGCAGCATTGGCATTAGGAATAGGAAGAGCAGCATATGAAGCAGCTTTGAAATACAGTCAGGAACGAAAACAGTTTAATAAACCAATAGGCAGCTTTCAAGCGATTCAATTTAAATTAGCGGATATGGCGATGGAACTAGAAGTTGCGAGCAATATAATTTATAAAGCAGCGTGGTTAAAAGACAACAATAAACCATTTAAAAAAGAAGCAGCGATGGCAAAACTTTTCGCGTCGGAAGCCGCTACCAGAACATGCAACCAATCTTTGCAAATTCACGGAGGCTATGGCTACATGAGAGAATATCGGATTGAGCGGTATTTACGAGATGCAAAGTTAATGGAAATAGGGGAGGGAACTTCTGAAATCCAACGGTTAGTCATTGCCCGGGAAATAGGATGTCCAAGGTCGTAAGGGAGGTTAGAAATGATCACAAAAATATTGATTGCTAATCGAGGCGAAATTGCATGTAGGATTATTAAAACGTGTAAGAGGCTTGATATTCAAACAGTAGCTATATTTTCAGAAGCAGATCGAACTAGTCTTCATGCGTCACAAGCAGATGAGAGCTTCTTAGTCGGTGGATCCCGGGTAAGTGAAAGTTATTTAAATCAATTGAAAATTATTGAGATTGCGAAACAATGCAAAGCTGGTGCGATCCATCCCGGGTATGGACTTCTAGCGGAAAATGCCACGTTTGCAAAATTGGTTCGAGATGCAGGGATCATTTTTATTGGACCTTCGGAAGAAGCAATTGAAAAAATGGGTGATAAAATTCAAGCGAGGAAAATGATGGAAAATGCAGGATTATCTGTTATCCCGGGAATGAATTTGATTAATCTAGAAGAAAAAATGGTAAAAGTAGCAGCAGACAAAGTCGGCTATCCCTTGATGGTAAAAGCAGCAGCAGGTGGCGGCGGAATCGGGATGCAAAAAGTGGAGCGTGAGGATGACATCATGAAAGCAGTTTCTTCGGTTGTGAAACGAGCGGAGAGATTCTTTGCAGATTCTACCATTTATCTCGAAAAATATATTGAAAATCCCCGCCATATCGAGGCACAAATTGCCGGGGACATATTTGGGGAAATAGTTGCGTTAGGTAGTCGTGATTGCTCGATTCAACGACGGCACCAAAAAATCATGGAAGAAGCACCACCTCCAAATTTTTCAGAACAAGCTAATAGACGACTCTTAGCAGAAGCAACCAAAGCAGGATCAACATTAAACTACTCAAATGTGGGAACAATTGAGTTTTTAGTTGACGAGCATGAAAATAGTTATTTCTTAGAAATGAATACACGATTACAAGTAGAGCACCCAGTTACGGAAGAGACATTAGGAATAGATCTTGTCGAATGGCAAATTCGCTTAGCAGAAAGTAATCGAATAGAGAATTTGAAATATAATGAAAAGAAAGCAACTCACGCAATGGAAGTTCGAATATATGCGGAAGACCCTAAAACGTTTTTTCCGTCGCCTGGAACGATTAAAACGTGGTCGTTTCCAGAAATGGATGGCATACGCTATGACTTTGGTGTAGAGGCTGGTACGATCGTTACTCCTTATTACGATCCTATGATCGGCAAAGTAATCGCTTATGCTGCTTCAAGAAATAAGTGTATAGAACTACTGACTAGATGCTTAAAGGAATCTGTTGTTTCAGGGATTAAAACGAATGTACCAATGATTTTAGACGTGCTGGAGGATGAACGATTCAAAATTGGCAAAGTAACAACACATTTTGTAAACGAATAGAAAACCATGGAAGAAGGGGGTACTAATGAAAGTAATTAAATCAAATATGGCAGGGAGTGTTTGGAAAGTTTTAGTATCGGTTGGTGATGAAGTGATAATGGGACAAGAAGTGATTATATTAGAGTCCATGAAAATGGAGATTCCGATTGTTTCGGAAGAAAAAGGAGTTGTAGATGACATCGTTGTAAATGAAGGCGCTTTCGTAGATGAGGATGTCGTTCTAGTAAGGTTGAAAGGTTAGGAGCAGGGGATGAATTTTCCATCAAGAGTGATTCTTAAAGAAGTAGGTCCACGAGACGGGTTGCAACATGAAAGTAGAAATGTATCAACAGCCAATAAAGTGATGTGGATCAACATGTTGAGCGATAGTGGATTACGTTACATTGAGTGTAGCTCTTTTGTCTCGTCATCCTGGATACCGGCACTATCCGATGCAGAAGAAGTTTTCAAACAAATTAAGCGACACCCTGATGCCATCTATTGTGCGCTCGTACCAAATGTTAAGGGCATGGAACGTGCTTTAGCCAGCAATGTTGACGAACTCTCTGTATTTATATCTGCAAGTGCAACTCATAATCGAAAAAATATAAATAAATCAAAACAGGAAACGTATCCTGTATTGGATGAAGTAATTAAAGGGTCATTGGCTGAAAAGAAACGAGTTCGAGGATATATATCAATGGTATTTGGCTGCCCATATGAAGGAGAAATTGCTATTGAAGAAGTGAAAAAAGTTTGTGAGAAACTTTTTCATATGGGAGTGTACGAAATATCATTAGGAGATACGATTGGGATTGCTCATCCAAAGCAAGTAGAGAGATTATTAACTGAATTAAAGAATTATTTTGGCAACCTTGACAACTTTGCATTACATTTTCATGACACGAGAGGTCTTGGGATAGCAAACTCACTTGTTGGTCTCCAAGCTGGCATCCAAACCTTTGACGGTTCATTAGGAGGTTTAGGTGGGTGTCCTTATGCCAAGGGGGCAAGTGGTAATATCGCTACAGAAGATTTAGCTTTCATGTTAGAACAAATGGGTATCGCTACATTTATTCAACAGGAAGCATTAATGAATGCTGCAATGTTTATAGAAAAAGTTTTAAATCACAATCTCCCAAGTCACCAGTTAAATTTATATAAGAAGGGGGTGGATTCATGGAACTTATTCGCACAGAAGTAGTGGACCATATTGGAATAATTACATTGAATCGGCAAGAGGCGGCCAATGCTTTGTCCCACCAGTTACTACTTGAATTAAGGCAGCAACTAAACATTTGGAGTGAAGAAACGAAAATACGTGTTTTAATTATTACTGGGTCTGGAGAAAAGGTCTTCTCTGCAGGGGCTGATTTAAAAGAAAGGGCAGCAATGAATGAGAAACAAGTGCGCGACGCTGTATCAATGATTAGCAATACGATGTTTATCCTTCACGAATTCCCTAAACCAGTAATAGGCGCAATTAATGGGATTGCAATCGGAGGAGGATTTGAACTAGCTCTGGCATGTGATTTAAGAGTTGCCTCGGAAAATGCAAGCTTTGCTCTCACTGAAACAAGTTTAGGCATCATTCCTGGGGCAGGTGGAACGCAGCTTCTACCTAAAATTATCGGTATTCATAAGGCAAAGGAAATGGTATTTACGGGGAAACGCTTGTCTGCTCAAGAAGCTTTGCAAGAAGGTTTAGTGCTAAAGGTAACGTACCGTAAAGAATTAGTCGATGCAGCGATGGATTTAGCCTATGACATTGCTCAGAGGGCACCGTTAGCAAACTACCAAGCAAAAATAGCAATGAGTAAAGCTTTAGAGACATCTTTAGATAGAGGTATGGATATAGAAAGGGAGGCATATGAAGAAATTATTTCTACAAAAGACCGGTTAGAAGGGCTAGCAGCATTTCAAGAAAAACGTCCTGCGAAATTTACCGGTGAATAAATGAAGGGAATGAATGATAGGAGTGACTGTATGGAACTCAATCATGACTGGTTTAAACGAGTAAAAAGAATTGAAGCGGGTGGAGCAGATAAATATCATGAAGCTAATGAAGCGAAAGGAAAGTTATTCGTCAGGAAAAGATTAGCCCTTTTATTTGATAACGGCGACTGGATAGAAGACGGAAAATTTGCGAATGAAGATGTCGGTACATTACCGGCGGATGGGGTAGTAACAGCGACCGGAAAGGTACTAGGAAGAACTGTTTGCGTGATGGCAAACGATTCCACAGTGAAAGCTGGTTCATGGGGAGCGAAAACGGTAGAAAAAATCATTCGTATCCAAGAGACAGCTGAAAAATTAATGGTACCACTTTTCTACCTTGTAGATTCGGCAGGAGCGAGAATTACTGATCAAATCGAGATGTTTCCGAATAGAAGAGGGGCAGGGCGGATTTTTTATAATCAAGTAAAACTCTCTGGAGTGATTCCCCAGGTTTGTTTATTGTTTGGTCCTTCAGCAGCGGGTGGAGCTTATATCCCTGCATTTTGTGATGTTGTCATGATGGTAGAAGGCAATGCCTCTATGTATTTAGGTTCTCCACGGATGGCAGAAATGGTTATTGGAGAGAAGGTTTCTCTGGAAGAAATGGGTGGAGCAAAGATGCATTGTTCCATTTCAGGCTGTGGGGATGTTTTAGTTAAAACAGAAGAAGAGGCAATCCAGAGAGCTAAATCGTATATTTCTTATTTTCCACAGAATTTCAGACAATTTCCAGAAGCAATTCTTTCGCATGCAGCACGAAAGATGGATAAAAGTTTAGAAGAGCTAATACCAAACAACCAAAATGCTCCATTCGACATGAAGGATTTTATAAGTGGCTTGATTGATGAAGAAAGTTTCTTTGAAATGAAGGAACTGTTTGCAAAGGAAATAATTATTGGATTTGCAAGAATGGATGGTAAAGCTTTAGGAATCATTGCCAATCAGCCAAAACAAAAAGGTGGTGTATTATTTCAGGACTCTGCTGATAAAGCCGCTCGTTTTATTCAGTTGTGTGATGCTTTTCAAATCCCATTATTATTCTTAGCAGATGTACCTGGTTTTATGATAGGGACGAAAGTAGAGAAAGCTGGGATTATTCGGCATGGAGCGAAAATGATTGCAGCAATGGCGGAAGCATCTGTTCCGAAAATTTCTGTCATTGTACGGAAAGCTTATGGCGCAGGTTTATATGCCATGGCAGGACCGGCATTTGAACCCGATTGTTGCATTGCTCTTCCGTCAGCACAAATAGCGGTGATGGGTCCTGAAGCAGCTGTTAATGCTGTCTATGCAAATACAATTCAATCTTTGCCGGAAGCGGATAGGTCCTCTTTTATTCAAAAGAAAAGAAAAGAATACGAAGAAGACATTGATATTTACAGGCTAGCATCTGAATTGATTGTTGATGATGTGGTTTTAGCAAATGAATTGAGGACTAATTTAATTTCCCGTTTTGAGTTATACCAATCAAAAGAAAGCTCATTTTCTGTGAGAAAACATCCTGTGTACCCGGTGTAATAGGAAGAGGAGGAATTGAATAATGAAAGAAATTTATCATTCTTTTTCAGACGCTGTAGAAAGTATAAACAATGGTGCAACTCTTTTGGTTGGAGGATTCGGTTTGTGTGGAATTCCGGAAAACTTGATTAAAGCTTTGAGAGAAAAAGGAGTTAAAAATCTCACAGTTGTGTCAAATAACTGTGGAATAGATGATTGGGGTCTGGGACTTTTATTAGAAAACAAGCAAATTGATAAAATATTAGCTTCATATGTTGGCGAAAATAAAGAATTTGAAAGACAAGTGATTGCCGGAGAGTTAGAAGTTGAACTAGTTCCACAAGGAACGTTGGCTGAAAGGCTTCGTGCTGGAGGAGCAGGTATTCCGGCTTTTTATACACCAGCTGGAGTTGGAACAAAAATTGCAGAAGGTAAAGAGACTCGAATCTTCGAAGGGAAGGAATATTTATTAGAAAAAGCAATAAATGGTGATTTTAGCTTGGTTCGAGCTTATCAAGGAGATTCATTCGGTAATTTAGTTTACCGTAAAACCGCGCAAAACTTTAATCCAATTATTGCTGCTGCTGGCAGGGTAACAATTGCCGAGGTAGAACATTTAGTAAATCCTGGACAACTAAATCCCGCATTCATTCATACTCCTAGTATTTATGTAAATAAAATTATTCAAGGCACACAAGAAAAAAGAATTGAAAGAAAAACCTTGAAGGAAGTATAAGAATGGAGGTCGTTTGATGAGTAAAGAACGAAAAGCAATGAGAGAGATGATTGCGAGGCGGGCAGAAAAAGAAATTCAGGACGGGAATTATGTAAACCTTGGCATTGGCATGCCCACAATGGTGGCTAATTATATCTCAGAAAATAAACAAGTGATGTTACAATCTGAGAATGGTCTGTTAGGTATTGGACCATACCCTACAGAGGAAGAATTAGATGCTGACTTAATTAATGCAGGAAAAGAAACGGTGACTGCAATAAATGGATCAGCGTATTTTAACAGCGCAGAATCGTTTGCGATGATTCGTGGCGGCAATATCGATATTGCGATACTCGGAGCAATGGAAGTAGCCGAAAACGGAGATCTAGCTAATTGGATGATTCCCGGAAAAATGATTAAAGGTATGGGTGGCGCGATGGATTTAGTACATGGGGCACAAAGAGTTGTTATTATTATGGAGCACGTTAATCGTGATGGTGGATTTAAAATTTTAAAATCGTGTAAACTGCCTTTAACAGGAAAAGCTGTTGTTAACCGTATTATCACTGAACGAGCTGTAATAGATATAACGGAAAATGGACTTGCATTAATTGAAATACTTGATAAAAGCTCATTTGAGGATATTCAATCTGTGACGGAACCAGTTTTATTGAATCAAACTAAGTGAGCAGGATGCAATTTATGTTGGCCATACTCTGACAAGGAGTGTGGTTTTCTTTTATGGAATAATTTATTTCTAAATATTGTTAGGTTTTTTGGTACATAGCATCCTCGTATTGAAACACACTATGTTTACGATAGGAGGTGAGAAACATGGCAAGTAACAATAACAGCTCAAATCAACTTGTAGTACCAGGCGTACAACAAGCATTGGATCAAATGAAGTATGAAATTGCACAGGAGTTTGGGGTTAACTTAGGTGCAGATGCAACTTCTAGATCAAATGGTTCAGTTGGTGGAGAGATCACGAAACGTTTAGTGCAAATGGCTGAACAGCAATTCGGAGGTCAACAAGGTCAACAGTAATTAATTTAATAAAATGACTAACGGGGAATAGATGCGTCTATTCCCCGACTTTTACATACAAAGAGGGTGTCTCAAAAGATCTATTTATCTTTTGAGACACCCGCAATAATTATTATGGTTTAATACGTTGTTCTGTTTCAGGGTCAAAGAAATGGCACTTATTCATATCAAAAGCAAGCTTCATTTCGTTACCACTTGTAACATCTGTACGAGAATCAACTCGAGCAATAAAATCTTGATCCTCTACTTTAGAGTATAGGAATGATTCTGCCCCCATTAATTCGGCAACATCAATCGTAGCCGTAAATTGAGAATTCTCAGCTGCATCTAGGAATACCGGCTCATCATGAATATCTTCAGGACGGATTCCAAGGATTAGTTCTTTATTATTATATTTCTCAAGAGATTTCAGTTTTCCAACTGGTACTTTTACTGGGAATTCTCCTAGATAGAAATTTCCATCTTTTAATTTACCAGTTAAGAAGTTCATGGAAGGAGAACCAATAAATCCACCTACGAAAACATTGTCCGGATAATCATAAATTTGTTTAGGCACACCAACTTGTTGAATAAAACCGTCTTTCATAACAACCATTCTCGTTGCCATTGTCATGGCTTCTGTTTGGTCGTGTGTTACATAGATTGTTGTTGTTTGAAGACGTTTGTGCAACTTGGTAATTTCCGCACGCATTTGCACTCGAAGTTTTGCATCCAAGTTGGATAAAGGCTCATCCATCAAGAATACTTTTGGATTTCGAACGATTGCACGTCCAAGAGCAACACGTTGACGTTGACCACCAGACATTGCTTTTGGTTTACGATCAAGCATTTCTGTTAATCCAAGAATTTGAGCCGCGTCACGAACACGCTTATCAATGTCTTCTTTTTTGAACTTACGAAGTTTAAGGCCGAAAGCCATGTTCTCATAAACGTTCATATGAGGATAAAGGGCATAGTTTTGGAAAACCATCGCAATATTTCTGTCTTTAGGAGCTACATCGTTTACTTTGTCTTCCCCGATGTAAAGAGAACCACGTGAAATATCTTCCAATCCAGCTACCATTCTGAGTGTAGTTGATTTACCGCAACCAGATGGACCTACGAAAACGATAAATTCCTTGTCTTCTACATCAAGTTTAAAATCTGTAACCGCTTGTACATCACCATCATAAATTTTATAAATACTGTCAAATTTAATATCTGCCATGAAAAAACCCTCCAAAAAATTTAATATCACCTTTATAACTGTTTTTAGTTTACCGTGAAAAGGTTTTCAAGGCTATTGTAACCGTGCACAAAAATTGGACAAAGTTTTTGTGCACATTGCAAGCGATTTCAAATTGGTACTAATTTAGGAATGCATCTCCGCGCAAGCTATGTCGTGGGAGAGGCATCCTGATCTCATAAAAAAGCAGCAAACTTTTTTCCAAAGAGTTATTCAGCTAATTAAATCTATTCGTTTTTGAGAGAATTAAAAGACAAAAGCATAAAATAAACAGCTACCGCATTTGGGAATTGTTTAATGTCAATGGATGTTTTTTCAATAAATTTATCTACTCGATATTGCAAAGTATTGCGGTGCATGAACATTTTCTTGGCTGCAAGACTGGTATTCATATTACATTCCAAATAGGTTTTTACGGATTGTAATAGACTGCGGTCATCCCTAACAGGATCTAGCATAGACAAGATAAATTGAATGGTGTCAGGAGATGCATCATCTAACAAGAGGTAAGTGGTTACATCCTGCTCGATAAAATAAGATCTTGAGGGGTGTGTTCTTTTTACAAGAGAATATGCTTTATTTTCCCAATCATATTGCTGGATTAAACTAGAGGTGTCTGGCACAGAAGAACCAACATACAATGATACTTTGACATAGAAGTCACTTGCTATTGTGTCGACAATTGATTCTAAGGCGATGGAATCATCCATTTCAGAGTCTACTTGTTGAAGCAGGAAACCATCTGTAGCCGTTTTCCAAACTAGTGAAAGGCTGGCAGGGAACAAGCCCTTCATCGCCTCTGAGAAATCACTTCTATCGCCAACATCACCTAGTACAGAAAAATGAATGCATCGAATCGGAAAATAAAGATAACCTTCTGTATTCATTTCTTTTTTTTCAATTAAGAGTTCATAAAATCTTTGATCTTGCGAGTTATGTAAAGGAATATGTCCTTCGATAACCTGGAACAATGCTCTTAATAAAGATATTTCTTGATCGCTTAATAATGACTTGTCTAAAATAAGCTGGCCATTTTCCTTCTCAGGAAAACTGACAATGAATTGCCTTTCGACAGGAAGGTTAAAAGAAGAGATTGCATGAGAATAATGGTGTTTAAGTTGGTCAAACATGATAGTATGTTCCTTTCTATGAATGATCTTCGTAAACATGATACAACATTAAATCATGAACACACGATTCTAAAAATGTCTTATCATCTGTAGTGATACTGGAAGGGTGTATCCATGTTATCTCACCATTTTTAAAGTATTTACCCTTATATTTATTTTTTTTATAGAAGAATGTAAATTCCCATTCTTGATTAATCATGTTATTTTTAATTTCTTTTAGCTGGAAATGGGTGATCACTCGACATTCCTCCAATTAATTATGTAAGCTTAGGGAGTTGCAGCATGATAATAATAGTACCATGAAGAATGGCTCGTTGGAAGATGAATGGAACGTGGAGTTTTGAATTACTGAGTTAGGGAATGGGAAATATAAGGATAGGTAAAGAGAGGGATAGACATGACTAATGATTTATTACTTATTGGGGTTCTTATTATCATAGGAGCAATCATTGGTGGTGGAACGAACATTATTGCGATTCGTATGTTATTTCGTCCTTATGAGGCCAAATACATTGGATCATTTAAACTTCCATTCACACCTGGGTTAATACCCAAAAGAAGATCAGAAATAGCAATTAGCCTTGGGAAAACAGTCGAGGACCATTTAGTTACCCCTGAAGGCATCCAGGAAAAACTAAAGGACGGTCTTTTATTAAAGGAAGCAGAGGATCGACTCTCTTTGGCTGTAAAAGAATTACTAAAAGAAGAATTAACTCTTGATGAATGGTTGGAGTTGCATTTAGATAAAAAGGATCAACTGAAGAATATTCGTCAATCGATTGAATTAGGACTTGAAACAAAGCTACTGGGATGGATAGAAGAATATAAAAATATCCCACTGAAAGAATCAGTTCCTAAACAATGGCATGAAAAAATGAATGCAACGATTCCCTCAATCTCAGCCAGTATTCTTAAGAAGACAGAAGAATATTTACACACCGATGAAGGAAGAGTTCAAATGGAAGAAATGGTTTCCCGTTTTTTTAATTCCCGAGGTGGCATTTCAAATATGCTTGGAAAAATGGCAAATCGATTTTCGCTATCGAGTGCCTTAACTAATGAATTGGTTCGTTTCTTAAACGAAAAGCATACGGAACAGCTTCTTACCAACTTGCTGCAAAAGGAGTGGGAGCAAGTTATTTCTAATTCTCCTTCCAACTATATAAGTGATGAGAATGTATCTACTAGAGTGCAGTCTCTCTCGAAAGCTGTAGTTGATCAGCTGCCTTTAGTTGGTGAGTGGGATAAGCCATTGGAAGTTTGGAGCCATCAATATGAAAAAATACTTCAAAAGACGGTAGTTCCTTATATGATGACTTCTGCTGCCACTATACTATCAAGATATATCAAATCCATTATAAAAAGAATTGGAATCAGGGAAATTGTAACGACGGAAGTAAATGGCTTCCCATTACAAAAGTTAGAGGAAATGCTTCTCGATATAGCAAAGAGGGAATTGAAATTAATTGCAGTTTTAGGTGCATTAATTGGAGCTTTAGTTGGGTTGGTTCAAGGAATAGTTATCGTTTTTTTCGTTTAATTTGATGCCAACGGATGAATTCGTTATTTATTCATGTTATAGTCTAATATGATTCTACATATGTGCGCTTAGGAAAATGAGAAAAATAATTTTGATTAGCTCGTGCATATAAAAACCTAAGGAGGAAATACACATGGCAAATCCATATGACAAAGCAAACGAACTAGCGAAAGAATTAAAAGAAAGCAGTGAGTTTACGCAACTGCGAGAGCTTCATAACGAAGTTAACAAAGACGAAGTGGCTAAGCGTATGTTGGATAACTTCCGTCAAGTTCAAATGGAACTTCAACAAAAACAAATGCAAGGTGAGCAAATTACGGAAGATGAAATTCAAAATGCTCAGAAACAATTTGAGGTAGTGCAACAACATGAGATTATCTCGAAGTTGATGCAAGAAGAGCAAAAAATGAGCCAGCTTGTCAGTGAATTAAACAAAATTATTACAGAACCTTTAGAGGAACTGTATGGTGTTGATCCGCAAGAAGGACAACAGTAATAGTCATGAGGAAGACCTAAAGCAGTTGATGCTTTAGGTCTTTTTTTTAGTGTTAGAATATTTTGTCCTATTTTAACAGGTGTTTTTTAAATTCTTAATTCTTAAAGATTGTTGTATGGTTTTGGATAGATGTGTCCGAATCCGCTTTAGGTGGGGGAGACGCTTCAAGCCTTCGTTCGTTCATGATGACACTCAGGTGCTTCGTGTCAGGTTGATTTAATGACACTAGGAGCCCACTTCTTGTGATGTCTTTAGCTACACTCAAACCCGCATAGACCTGGCGAGTGGAGCTTTTTCGGTGTTTAGAGACATTCGAGGTCGGTCTACTATGCCCAGTGTCACAAATACTTTCTCTAGATCATTGAATTCAAGGAATCCGATTTCCAGGGAAAAATCTTATTTGATATTGTTGGTTCCCTTGCTTGAGGAGGCTCGCGGATTATTCCTCCAAACAACCTTCGATGATAACAAAAGCAACAAAAGAGAAAAAGACACCAAGTTTTTTAAAGATGGCAATGCAGTTTACCTAATTTGTGTTATTTGAAAAAATTAGACAGACACTATTATATAGAAGATCCTTTTGTTCTATATCCTTGTCCTCGCTCATATATAGTATCAATCACGGGTACAAAGGGGAGGAACAACTATGGCATTTCGCTTATTAGCGTTAGACATCGATGGAACCCTTTTAAAATCGAATCATCGATTAACGAAGGATACAAAAGAAGCGATGGATTATGTAAAAAGTAAAGGTGTTTACATTACACTAGCAACAGGTAGGTCTTTTTTCTCGGCAAAAAAAGTAGCAAAATCATTAAAGTTAGAAGACCCATTTTTAATTACTCACCATGGGGCTTTTATGGCTAACGATGTTACAGAACCAATTTTTGAACGAAGAATTTCAGCAGAACAAGTGTATCAGATGGTGGACATCTTAGAGAATTATCATTGTCAATTAAAGGTATTTCATGAAAAGTATGCGATCTCGAATAAAACAAGAGTAAAGCAACCACTCATGGCTAAAGTAGGAATGCAAATGACAGACTCTCTATTCTACCCGATTCATTATATGGAGTCTCCGAGTAACAGACTTATCGACCACCCTATTAGTGCACTTAATATTCAGGCGAGATTTTGGAATGAAAAAGAGCAATTTGACGCATTTGAAGAGTTACAGGATACGGTTACAGGAGTGAAGATTACTTATACCGGAGATGGTGAACTTAACATTACAAATGAATTAGCATCAAAAGAGAATGCTTTGTTGAATTTAGGGAAACGACTTGGAATTAGACCGAATGAAATGGTTGCAGTGAGCTCAGATCATCGAGATATTGGGATGATATCTCAAGCCGGTTTAGGAGTAGCGATGGGTCATGCTGATAGTAACTTGAAAGAAACAGCGGAATGGGTCACGCGTTCCAACGATCAAGATGGTGTTTCTTACATGGTAAAAGAAGTATTTCGAAAACAACATAAATTGGAATATAACTAACTTACTAACTCAAGGAGTTGGAGATAGTTAGTAAGATCAAAATAAAAAGTCCCTAATGGTTGACCATTGTATCGAGGATCGCTAAACTTATAGAAGCATATTTATGGAGGAGAGCTTCTTACAATGGATGAACTGAAAACACAGGAAAAAGCTAATCAGGCAATTAAAGACCACAATGATGCAAGTGGCAATCTTTTTCTCTATTCTTTATTCGATTTCTCGTTTGATTACGATGAAAAAAAAGAACAGCTTAGTCTTCACACTCCTATTTCTGAATTGATGTATAATCCGGTTAAGTTTATTCACGGAGGTATCATTAGTTATATAGCTGATACGGCAATGGGACATCTATGTGCTGCGTTTACTGATAGACCAAGTGTTTCTTTAGAGTTGAAAACACAGTTTTTTCGAACTGCAACATCTGGCTCATTGACAGCATTAGCCTATTTCCTAAAAAAAGGGAGTAATGTCCAATTTGTAGAATGTACGATTCATGATGATAAAGATCGCCTATTAAGCAAAGTAACTGGTACGTTTTACTCAATAGAAACATAAGTTAAGACCGCTTAAAAATGCGGTCTTTTTTTCTTGAAAGATAGGAAAAATATATAAACTGACAACTCTCTTTATACCACACGTATCAAGGGAACCCACCCCGGTTAGCATCTTCACTCATTACGAGGTGCTACTCGTGGTGGCGTAAGATCACGCTGTATTTAAGATACTAAGCATTTATCTTACATCAGAATTTATAAAATTATTTTTTTTTTAGAGATTGTTGTTTTCATCGAACAGAGAGGCTCGAATTCGCTCTAGGCGGACGCTTTCCGCGGGCAATGCTTCAGCCGCTTTCGGACAAAGACCGTCCTACGAGGTCTTCAGCTATTGCTAATC